>JAGWVZ010000244.1 GCA_018970625.1 Myxococcales bacterium
GTGGAAAACCGCGTCCAGTTTTCGAGCTTTTCTTGGAATGGATAACTCCTGCGCCACCTCGGCCCCCGGAAGTGCAAACCGGGTAAAATCCATAAACCTTTGTTCGTGTTCGTTGATCGACATGATCTCCTTACGGCAGCGAGTGTGCACCGTTGCGATGACCGAGTCGCTCGGCTACATCGCCGAGTCAAGCGGAATGTGAACGCATGTTCAGCCATTTGTCTGGATCACGGCGATTGGCTGCATCTCACGCAGGAGCATTTTCAGGTGCTTGACGGAACGTGACGGACGGAACATAGACTCCGCGCTTGTGCCGCAGCACTACTTCAACAGGCTTTCACGGATGCCGTCATGACGCCAGAACGACTTCAGGCCCTTGCGCTCACTTATTCGCAAAATCGCGAGTTCATAACGAACGAAGAATCGACCAAAATGGTTCTGGTTGTTCCATTTATCAAGCTTCTCGGATTTGACCCGGGCGTGCCACGGGAAGTACGACTGGAGTATTCTGCAGATTTTACTCAGGGCGACGGAAAGAAATTCAGCGACCGAATGGACTTTGCCATCTTTGATCCCACCGGAAGCAAAGCGCTGATAGTGATCGAGGTGAAGCCTCTGGGTACTGACCTGAAGGCGAAGGCGCAGCAATTGGCACGCTACATAGGTCAGATGCCCGGTCTTCGGTTTGGTATTATGACGGATGGAAATCGCTATCTGTTTTATGGCGATCTGGACCAGCCGAACGTAATGGATGCCGCACCGTTTTTTAGCTTCTCGCTCGATGACGCAAAGGCTGACTGGGGAAGAATTTGTAACTTCCTGCAGAAATTTTCACGTGACTCGTTTAATCCTGAAACACTGATTATTGATGCGGAGAATAATCGTTTCCGCCTGGCCATGACCGAGAGGTTGACAAAGTCGTTGCAGCACCCGGATGCCGACGAGGCATTTGTCAGGTGGTTAACCGAAGGTATCTATACGGGGAAGCGAACGACAAATGTAATGCAACGCTTGAACATGCTGGCTCGTGAGGTCATCGAGCCGGCCATGCTGCATGCGCTGAGTGAGGATTTTCTGGCGGATCTGAGAAATCGACTGGGAGGAACCGTGGGTTCGGCGTCCACGTCTGCATCTGCGGCACCTGCAGCCGCTGCCGCGAACCTCAGTCCAATTCCTCAGAAAAGCACGCTGGAGCGTCAACGGCGTTCGAGGTCGCGCGAAATTGTTCAGGCGCAGTCGCTTACCTCACCCATTGCCTCTGTTACCGATGAAGTTCCCCCCACGGCAGCCGATGCGTCGTTCCTGGTATGGGTTCGTCAGCTTCTCCAGCGACGGAGCCTGTCTGATGTAACGCTCAAAACGCGCAACTACTCTCGCTACTTTAGTATTACGCTGGGAAGTGATGATGAGTGGTTTGTTCGCTATTTCTGCGGTGTGCGTCGCCGTTATCTTTACACACTGCTCAGTTGCGACGAAGTGCTCCGGCTCGTGCCATCTGCTCGTGTGTTTGAGACCCATAACTCGCACGGTAAGTCTCGCATTGAACTCGGGCCGCACGACGATTTAACGGTATTTGGGGACGTTGTCCTGAATTCGCTGCAGGCTCGCGAAGCGTTGAAGTAATTCAGCGTCAGCGGTTGTGCCGCACACCCTCTGGGCTGCGGCAGTCGGTACTGCGTCGCGCTGCAAGTTGACACTCGCCCGTTGACACTGCCGTCGCCTGCGGCCATGACGCTCCCGCAGGGTCGCGCGCAACGGACGTGGCGACACACTCAGTCACCCGCAGGCTCATGGTACGCTTTCGTCGCACACTTCTTGCTGCTGTTGCTCTGACGGTCGCGCTCGCTGGTGCCGCGTGCCAGAAACAGCAGCAGGTCATCGGTTCCGGCAATATCGCCGATGCGCTGCCAACCATGATGGGAGAACACGAGACGCGCGCCCGTGACTACCTGTTTGAGATGGCCGACCTGCTGAACACCCATGTGAACGAGCCCGATCAGGCCATTCAGCGCATGCGCGCCTTCATTCGCGTCAACCGTGCCGACATGGCCGCCAATGCCGCGGCGTTGCAGGCGATCTGGGACGGGCTCGATGGGTTTGAGGCACGTGTGTACGAAGCACAATTCGCCGCTTTTATTGGCGAAGGCACCGTCGCCTGGGTACAGGCCAAGCGTGCATTCGAAGTCGCTCACCCGTCTCAGATTGCCATTATTCAGGAAATTGTCGCCAACGCCGACAACCCTGATTAACCGAACGATGCATGCCGACTTTGCCCCGTGAAGTCGTTCTGGCCCTTAAATTTCGTCGGGGAGCACGCTCTGTCCTTCCTCTGAGCCGCTGCGCTCCGGCTCAGACACGAGGCCCTCGGCACCTTCGCCCAACCACGCCTGCACCGGGTCCTGCGCGGCCGCCTGAGCCAGCGTTGTGAGCACGACGACCCACCCGTTATAAGCGTCCCGAAGCTCCAGCCATCGCTCCGCGGGCAGGCTGCCCAGCGCTTCGCGGTCCAGCTCGTACTGCGTCAGCGTGTCCATGAGCGCCGCTGTCGCCGCGGCCACCTGCGCCGGCAACCCATGTTCCCACACACCGCCTCGCAACAGGCTCTCGTACCCAAAACGCGCTCGCTGCCTCACGTCGTGCAACCTCGGCATGCCATCTGCCCACACCGTCTGCGACGTGGGAAACACATCGGTCATGATGTCGTACCACTCCACCAGCAGCGCGGTGACCGCATCGAGCTGCTGCGTGGCCAACACCGGAAGCAGCGCCGTCGCCTGCGACCGATAATCCGCAGCCAGCCCCTGCGCCAGCAAACGTCCCTGCTCGCGTGACAGTTGCCCG
This sequence comes from Myxococcales bacterium, assembly GCA_018970625.1. Next base: position 2,842 of record JAGWVZ010000244.1, read on the forward strand.
GCTCGCGCTTGAATGTCCTCGTGCGGTGTGCCGACCGACGTTACCGGAGGGTAAAAAAGACTACAGGCAGGGGTCAGCATCACCCACGCCAGAAAAATAAATAAACGCATTGCAGGGCGGCGGTAAACTGAACGCGGGAGTGCTGATTTCAACCCTCGCCAATCACAAGCGCCGTCAGGGGCGTTATTCGCCCCGGTTTCGGTGGCAACAACCAGTGAAAAATGCGTCATGTTCGTACCACATCAAATTCATGCCCGTGCAGGTTGTGCACAAGCCTGATCATGCCCGTACCGCCTTCGGCTTGCGGCGCGCCTGCAGAAATGCCTCCAGTGGCAGCGCGTTGAGCACCCGGACGGCCGGCGCCCAGCCGCGCCGAGCCATGCGCACGCCCCATGGCATATTGTCCATGCCGTCGGTGCTGTGCGCGTCGGTGTTGATGGTGAGCCATAACGTGGGACGTTCCAGCACCTGCCGAATCATGCGATCGTTCAGGTCAAGACGTTCGGGCGAGGCGTTAATCTCCAGTGCGACGCCCATGCGCTCGCAGGCGTTCAACACCACATCAAAATCAAACTCGAAGGGGTCACGCTGGCCAATCAGCCGCCCTGTGGGGTGTCCGATGGCCGAGACGAGGCCCGATTCGACGGCGCGGACGATGCGCTCGGTCATGCGGTCGCTGGGCAGGTTCATGCGCAGGTGCACCGAGCCGACGACCCAGTCGAGCTGTTCGAGCACGTCGGTGTCCATGTCGAGCGAGCCGTCTTCCAGAATATCGACTTCGAGCCCCTTCAGGACGCGGACAGGGCCGCCGAGCGCGTTAAAGGCGTCGATCTCTTCGATTTGTGCGAGTACGCGTTCACGGGTTAGTCCGCGGGCGATGGTCAGGCTGCGGGAGTGGTCGGTGATGCAAATGTGGGTGCGGCCCCGGGCGTGCGCGGCGGCGGCCATCTCGGCGATCTCGTTGGCGCCGTCGCTCCAGGTGGAGTGCATGTGCAGGTCGGCGACGATGTGGTCGGTGCTGACGAGGTCGGGCAGGGCGCTGGCGAGCGCGGCGTCGATTTCGCCGTCGCCTTCGCGCATCTCCGGGGCAATAAAGGGCAGGCCCACGGCGGCGAAGATGTCTTCTTCGGTATGGCAGGCAATGGGAATTTCGGACTCGCCATCGCGACGGAAAACTCCCCATTCGCTCACCCGCAGCCCCATTTTTACAGCGCGGCTGCGCATTTGCACGTTGTGTTCCCTGGAGCCGGTGAAGTGATGGAGTGTTGCACCGAATACTTCCGGTGGAACCACACGCAAATCGGCCGAGAGGCCACCGCGCAGGTGGACTGAGGTTTTGGTTTCGCCCTGCGCGATAATCTCGTTCACCAGCGGGTGCGTGGCAAAGGCCTGCATAATGGGATGGGGATTGCGCGACGCGACGACGAAGTCGAGGTCGCCGACGGTCTCGCGTCCGCGACGGAGGCTGCCGGCGGGTTCGGCGCGCTCGACGTCGGGCAGTCCGCGCAGGAATTCCACCAGTGTTTGTGCGAGACCAATGGCTTTGGCGAACGGGGTGCGGCCGGTATACGTCTTGAGCCGGGCAATTTCGGTGAGGATTTTCTCTTCGGTTTTTTTACCGAAACCCTCAAGCGCGGCGAGTTTTCCCTCTCGCGCGTACGTTTCCAGGGTATCGATATCGCCGATGCCCAGCTCGGTGTAGAGTTTCTGCACCTTTTTCGGGCCCATGCCCTGAATCTCCAGCAATCGTGGAATTCCGGGCGGTAATTTCGCACGAAGGCTGTCCAGCGCGTCGCAGCTGCCGCGTTCGCGAATCTGAGCAATATCCAGCGCGATGGATTTTCCGATGCCGTCAATGCTGAGCACGGTGCCGGCATCCAGATGCTGCTCAATGCTCACCGGCAGCTTGTCGACAGCGCGTGCGGCATTCTGAAACGCGCGCACCTTGAAAACATTTTCGCCTGCAACCTGAAGCAGCGAGGCGACTTCTTCCAGAAGGGTGGCGTAATCGGCGTTGGTCATGACGGCATCCGCGAGAGACAGGACAGAGGTGGGCGTCATAGCACGCCGTGCGCCGAATTGCATGGGTGCGCAGCACTCGTGCTACCATGGGGCATCGCAGGCTGCTGTTGACAGTCGAGGCACGCTGGGGCGGCTGGAATGCCCCACCCAGAATTGACCCCTTTCGGCAGCGCGTGTTAGGTGTCCAGCGTGTTGGACGTTCTGATTCTATGTACGTGAAGGTTTTCAATGACTGCGCAACTGGCCGTCCGCCTCGATGAGCGGCGCCGTGACATGGGGCTTGGAGCCGAGTTCATGTCTGCTGTTGGGCTTGGCGACGATGAATGGGCCGATATCCTTTCGGGTCGTCGCGTGTTGACGGCGACGCAATTCGAGAGAGCGTGCCAGGTACTGGTCGTGGAGCCGGCAGCATTCTATCGGGCTGAGCCTGACGACGCTTCGCTAGCGCCCGCTCGATTTCGGGGTTTGAACGACGGCGTGGTGACCGCCCCAGAGGACAAGCGCCGTTTTGCGGTGGCTGCGCAAGTGGGTCGAGAACTTGGAAGGCTCGCACGGGCGCTGGAGCGTGCGCCCAGGATTTGGTCACATCAACGCGCGGTGCCGGTGCAGCGACGCAAGGCACCTTGGCAACAAGGGTACGACCTCGCCGACCGGTTTAGCCGTTCAGTCAGTCGTGGTGTTTCACCCGTTCAGGACCTCGGAGCGTGGTTCCGAGAGTTGGGCGTGCACGTGGTGCCGTTGGGCCTGGCCACTCCTGAGGTGAAGGGAGTCACGATCACTGGGCCCGGCTGCATCCCCGTGGTGCTGGTCAACCTCGGGCACAAGGGAATGTCAAACCGAGGAGTGCTTCGTTCAACTCTCGCGCATGAGCTCGCGCACGTGTTGTTTGATGTGGGCGAGACCGGTTACACGACTGAGGTTTCGACATCGAATGTTCGGCGAACGGAACGTCTGGAGCTGGTTGAGAAACGTGCCAACGCATTCGGTCCGGCGCTCCTGGCGCCGACAAACGGCCTTCGAACTTACGTGGGCCAATGCGGTCTGCAGTTGAACGACACGGGCCTGTGGCGGCAGGTCGCTGAGCATTGGGGCTTTTCGTACGAAGGCGCGGTCTC
>JAGWVZ010000245.1 GCA_018970625.1 Myxococcales bacterium
CCATGGCCAGTCCAACGGTCAACGTCGCAGTGAGCAGTCGGCGCATGGACCTATTCCGGGTAAAGGTCGCGCCGTTCCAGCAGCGCAACGGTTTCAAGGTGAGCGGTCTGCGGGAACATATCGACCGGCTGCACCGCGACCACCCGATAGGGCTGTTCAGCACCAGCGAGCAGCACAAGGTCGCGCGCCAACGACTCGGGATTGCAGCTGACCACGACAATCCGTCTGGCGCGCGTCGCAAGCAGAAGCGCACATGCACGAGGCCCGAGCCCGGCCCGCGGAGGGTCCACGATGGCGACGTCAAACTGGCGGTCACCCAGCTGGGACTCCAGTATATCGGCGGCGTCACCCTGAAAAAACGTGGCGTTGGCGATAGCGTTCCGGTCAGCGTTCTGACGCGCATTCGCGACCGCCTCTGCGTTCAGCTCTACCCCGACGACCTCATCGGCAAATGGCGCCAGACAAAGTCCAATGGTCCCTGTTCCACAGTAGAGGTCCAAAAGCTGCGGACAGCGTTTTTCGAGCGACAGACCTGCAAGTCGAAGGACGGTAGCGTAGAGCACCTGCGCCTGAGCAGGGTTGGGCTGAAAAAAGGCGCGTGGGTGGATCTCGAACGTCAGCGGCGACGCTCCGGCGACCCGCAGCGTCTCCTCGATCACCGCCGGCCCTGCGATCAGGCGGGGCTCAATTCGGGTGCGTTCGCCCCGGCGAGCGACGTGTTCGGTATGATACACCGAGAGGTGCACAATACCTGCGTGTGCGGCGACCTCAGCAACCGCCGTCGTCCATGCCTCAAGTGCCTGCTGAAGGGCAGCCTCCTGTCCTTCCTCTGGCGGAGCGGTGGTGAGCTCGAGCATCCACTGCGGGCGGTCGAACGTGCACCGGACCGTGAGGGTTCGCAACAGACCTGTCGCTCGGGACGCCCTGAAAACCGGCAGGCCGGAGCGCGCAAACACGCGCTGGGTCGCGTGCGCAAACATCGACGCGGGCTCGGGCATGAGCCAGCAGTCCTGCAGTTGCGTAACCTCGTATTGCAGTCCGGCGGGGTGCAACCCAAGGCGAACGGAACCGTCGTCATCCAGACCAAAGGAGAGCTCCAGCTTGTTTCGATAGCGCCAGGGCTCGCTCATGGACAGCAACGGCGGCACGTTCACGTCGTGAAGACCGGCCTGCCGCAGCAGCGTCTGCAGGCGCTCGCGTTTGAACCCGAGCTGGTGCGAATAGGCGATTTGCTGCAGGGTGCATCCACCGCAACCGGTCTGGCTGTCGTGACGCATTCCGGCGTGGGCACAGCGAACGACCATGCGGGCATCGCCCGCACGAACCAGACCAAGGGTACGGCCCACGAGGGTGCCACGGCGCACCCGCCAGACCTCCACCTCGATGATGTCGCCGGGGACGGTGCCGTGGGCCTCCCAGTTGAACGAGCGCACGTGGCTTCCGTCGGGTAGCTGCACCTTCAGGTGGGCCACGCCGTAGCCGTCGGCCCCGAACGCGTGTACGTCGAGCAGAAAACGTTGCCCGTCGCGGGGCAACCGTTCCAGCGCAACAGCACCGTTGGTGGCGTCGATGGGATGAGTCATCAGTACAGCGCTCGCAGCGTGGTGCCGGGGTAGTAATGCGCCAGAATGTCCTGCCATGGCATACCCCGTTCGGCAGCGCCAATGGCACCACTCTGACACAGACCAACACCATGACCGAATCCGGCGCCAACAAAAGTGACCGCCGTGAGATTTCCGACACTATTGCGGCTGATGTTCATCACAAAGAGTGCGCTGCGCAGCCCTCCGAGCGCGCGACGCACGTTGAGTTCCCGCTCGATGATTCGTTCTCCTGTCGTGCCGGCAACCCGCAGCCGCGTGATCCGTCCGCTGGGATCCCGCTCGACTACCTGCAGGTCGGTCACGTCTCCGACATCGGCCCGTGAACGCACCGCCGCCGTGACTTCGGCGGCCGTCATGCTCGTTTCCCATCGAAAATTGCGGCCCGAAGCGAACGAAGAGATGTCTGAATAAGCGTCGGGCGAGCGGTCGAGAAAGTCTCTGACCTCCTCTTCGCTGTTCAACCCATCCTGCCACTCGGGGGCCACAACCACGGTGTCGGCCCGCGCGACCAGGTAGCTGCGCTGCTCTTCGCCCCAGGTGGTGGCGTTGCTGCCGGCAAAGCCGCCGTTGTTGGAAGAGAAGTACGCCTTGATGATCTGGTCACCGTCGGTCAGCACCTGCCCCCGTGTGTCCTGCACAGCGGCCGAGGTGCGCTCGTCCTCGATGTTGATGCCGCGGTAGACCTGACAGCGCTGATCGGAGCATGTCATCCAGGGGTCGGCCAGGTGACGCACGCCCAGATCGGTGAGCAGCTCGGAGCGGGCGGCGACGGCCTGTGCGCGCAACGCCTCTGCAGGAGCCGAAGCGTAAATCTCGGAGGCCACTACGCCCTGCAAAAGCCGCTCGATGGTGGTCTCATTGCCGAGCGCCAGCGCACCGTTCCGATCGGCCGTAAAATAGAGGGAACCGACATAACTGCGGGTTTCAACGCCTTCGTTGCGTGTTCCAACATCAAAAGGCACGTCGCGAACCGTAAAAACGGTGTCCGTATGGCCACGCACAAAGAGCAGGTCGCGGTGGGTAATGGTCATTCCGCCGGGCAGCCCGCTCATGACGAGGGTGCCGCCGGGGTAGCCGTCCAGCTCGGAGTGTACGCGGGTGTCCAGCCCGCGCTCGTCGGTGAGGGTCTGCGCGAGCGTCTGCGCCTCATCGAGTGACAGGCCCGGGCTCACCGTCACCAGCGTCTTTCGCGTGTCGAAGCGCCGGCCCGACACGGCGAAGATGGAGCCCACCTCGACCGTTCGCACGTCATATCCCTGCGACTCCCATTCGGTGCGAATCGCGGCGAGTCCGTCGCGCTGCGCGGGTGTCAGCTGCGCGACCACGACGCTGTGCACGTAGGTGCCGGCCTGGCCGTCCTGCATCGTGACCGTGAACCAGGTGTCGGCAGGCACGCGAATTTCGGGTCCGCCCGATCCGAGCGGCATGACATCGACGGGTGTGTCTGCCTGAAAGGTCATGGACGAGACCCCCTCGGCGAGCCCGATTTTGATGAGGGGCTCACCGCCCTGCGCAAAACTCAGCTGCGGCGTGTACAGAATGGCCAGTCGGTCTGCCCGGCTCAGCTCGACCCCCTGAGCCAGCAACGACGCCGGAAGGGCCAGCGTGCAAAGGAGCACCAGAAGAGTGAGCGCTCCCTGAATCCGGGCGTCTTGGCTGCGTGGCAGGGCGTTCGCAAGGACAAGGCAGAACAGGTTCAACATGCGTATTGGCATCAGGACATCGGCCCGGACTTCGGCCCCGGAGGTCGGCAGGCGGCGTTATACGGCAGAACACGGCAGGGTACCGCACATGCGGCCTGTGTAGTGCATTGTGTTGATAGCGCAACAAAGTAGCGTGGCGGGTGTGATTGCGCATATAACGCGCTGGGTCTTCGGCTGTAACAGGGTGTGCGCCATGCGCGCTGTCATGCGTTTCTGTGTTCTGATTCTGACCGTCTGTATGGTCGTGGTGCTGCCTGCATCGGTGTACGCACAGGGCACCGTCATGGTGCTCGGCGTGCACGGCGATGAGCCCAACGCGCTGGAACGAGGACGTCTGCACCGGGAAATGGCCGAGGCGGTCGGTTACTCAGGGGCGTATTTGTTGGCAGATCAGTCGGACATGCCGCTGGATGAGGTGGCGCTGGTGATGGGGTGTGCAGCGCCCACGCCGGGCTGTCTGGAGTCGTTCGCAGAGTTCACGGGCGTCGAGTTTCTTTTGTACGGCGTCGTCGTGCGTGCCGATACCGGACAGTCCACGTTGCAGGCGATTCTCTTTCAGGCATCCACACGCAGCGAGTATTTCAGGACCGAAATTCCCCTGCAGATGGAACGCGGTCCGCAATATGTGCCCACCCGGCTGGCGGGTGCCCTCGCCGGCGTGCCCGTGGTCGAGATTTCGTCGCCACAGGCCGCCTATATTGTCGTCGATGGGTTACAGCGGGGTGCGGCGCCCGTGCTTTTGATGGACCTTCAGCCGGGCACGCACGAAGTGATCGCACGTTACGGTGACGGGACCCTGGATCGCGGTCAGATTGTCGTGCCCGACACGGGATTCGTGAGCGTGGAGGTCAATCAGGCGGCGGCGACCTTGCGACGGGGCGGTGCCGCCCGTCGCGCCCCTGTTGCCAGACGTGTTATCGGATGGTCGCTGCTGGCCGTGGCTGCCGGCGCCGCGACGGCAGGAGGCCTGCTGGCGAGTGACGCCAACCGTATTGAGACGCAGCTCGCCGGCGCAGCCACGCAACGCGAAGCATACGACCTTGCCGAGCAGGGGCGTTCGCTGACCCGCGGTGCCAATGTCGCGTTCGTTGCGAGCGGAGTGCTACTGGCGACGGCCATTCCCCTTGTCGTGATTCAACCACGCGATAGCCGGGTGGCCGTGCGCGTGATGTCGGGTGGTCTGGCGGTCATCTTCTGACCGTCACGGCCGTTCGGCGGCGGCGCGGGAGACACGGCACGCGTCGCGGTCAGATGTTCGGCCATGACGACTCGCCGCCTAGAACATCGCGTTGGAGTTCTGACGTGGAGCAGTCACCCCGCGACTGAAATTCAACGGTGGGGGATCAGCGGCCCTCTGCTGCAACAGCCTGCGCACACGCGGGTGAACGCGCGGCTCGGTTCGACGCAATCGCCCGCCGGGCAAAGGTGCCTCGGCCGCGGAACCTTCGACGACCTCACCCACCTGGCTGTGCAAATTCAGTGTCTCTGCAGGCAGGGCGGCAGGTACGGCAGGCGCCGCGCCGCTACCCGGCTGCGCCACCGTGTCTGCACGCCGGTCAGACTCGAAATAGGTCAGTAACCAACCGCTCTGCCCCAGCTCGCGATACAGATAAATCGATCGACCGTTCGCATCGACAGGTTCGATTTTGACGCCATGGGTGTAGCGGGTGATGGAGAAGCCGGGGTCCAGTTCACGGGCAAAGAAGGCCATCAGCTGGTCGTATTCCGCGTCGATCCCGTAGTGCAACGCCCCGGGCAGCTCTTCTTCCAGGCGAGCGCCCTCGGGAACAGGCAGCCCCCAGGCGTCCAGCGTACGGCGCAGCCCCGGGTCTTCCGCAGAGGCAGCTGGAACCGCGCTGGCCTCAGACGGCGCCGACGCCTCCAACGGAGTCGGTTCCCCAGAATGGCACTGCAGGCACAGCGTGGACAATGCGCCCACGACGACCTGTCTCAGGTGGGCATGCATCATTCAAGCAACAGGGTCCACGAGGTGGTATAGGCACGCGAGAATTCATTGATGGGCAAATCGAAGGAACGGGTAACGGCCGTAGCCGCGGGTGTTCCGCTCGCGTCCGTCTCAAAGCTCGACATGTTCACGACCAGCTGGATTTCGTCGGGCGAGCCGGTGGCGGTGGGCGACGAGATGGAGGTCTGCGAGAACAGGTCATCGTCAGGATCCAGCGGAACGCACACGGTCGCCTGCGTCAGGTCAAGCGAGTACAGGATGGTCTTGGGCGGAATAAAGCTGCCGGTAGAGGCATCCCAGTAGGGGACCGTATCGACCCCCGTCGCCAGCGCACCGTCGGTAGCCACGTCTGATGACTCCGGCAGGAAGAAGAAGTCTTCGGGGAAAGTGCCAACAACACCCACAGGCCCCTCAGCGCCATAATCCGATTCATTGATCACGCTCTGGCGGTCGCCGTCATAATCAATGCCGTAAAGGCGGGCGCCGCCGATGTCGCAAAGGTTGGCCTGGCTGGGCACAAAGGTGGCGAAGTAGGCACGTTCGTTGAAGATTCGGGGGCGAGCCGTAAGCTTCTCATACTGGTCAAGCTCGGCTGCCCAGTTGATGAACCCCTCGAACCGGTTAACGACGCCGGCCGAGAATACGGGGCGCTCGGTCAGACTAAGCACGTAGTTCTTG
>JAGWVZ010000246.1 GCA_018970625.1 Myxococcales bacterium
CCACGAGGCCGCCGCCGAGCTCATTTACAGGGCGGTTTTTATGGCCGGGCTACGGCGCTACGACGAAGAACAGGGCTTTCCCGCACACACCGTCGCCGAGGTGTTGTCGTACCCCATGCGCGTCGAGGCACCCATTCGCATGCTCGTGGATATTACCGAGGTCATGGACACCAAACTGGCCGCCATGGCGCAACACGTCTCGCAGCTGGCACCGAACCCCGACGCACCACCCACGCTCATAGGGTCGGCAGATTCGGGTGAAGCGTTGCGAGCGCGTGACCGTTACTTTGGTGCGATGGCAGGCTGCACCTTTGCCGAGGGGTTTGTAACGCGATCGATACCGGTCATTCAGGACCCGGTGAGTGTATTTTCGGGTCGCGGCGCGCCGCATTTCTTTCAGGAGCCGACGTGAATCAGGTCCCGGAGAGCACGCGCCTGCACATCGCCTTTGTGTGTCATGGCTCCATGGGTGGTTCGGGGGTGGTGGCCCGGCAGCTGGCGTCGTCGATGGTGGCGCGCGGACATCGTGCATGGGTGCTGACGTCGCGGCATGACGAACACCCCTCCCCCGCGGGTGTACAGACCATTCATGTGCAAACCCCGGATTATCCGGTGCTCGATCACCCGCCCGTCGCGCTGGCGATGGCGTCGGCGTTGCTGTCGCTGCACAACGATGTCGGGTTGCACCTGGTGCATGTCCATTACGCCCTGCCATGGTCGGTGTCGGCCTGGCTGGCACAACAGATGTCGGGTGGCGCATTCCGGGTCATTCACACGCTGCACGGCACCGACGTAACAGGCATCGGCGGCGACCCCGCCTATGCACCCACGCTGCGACATGTGTTGCAACAGGCCGACGGTATCACGACGCCTTCTCAGTCGCTGCGGCAGGATGTCGCGCGCACCTTTGGCCCGTCGGTCGGTGGTCGCACATCGGTGATCGCGAATGGTGTGGATACGAGCCGGTTTTTTCCGGTGGCCGACGACGCGCGCGCGGCACTCCGGCGGCGCCTCTGGCCAGGGGGCGACCCCGATGACAAGTGGCTGATTCACATCTCGAATTTCAGACCGGTAAAACAGGTTTCGCTGGTCATCGATACCTTCGTGTCCGTCGTCGCCACCTGCCCTGCGCGACTCATTCTCGTGGGTGACGGCCCCGAGCGCGAGAGCGCCGAACAGCGAATTGCAGGGCGGGGGTTAAGCGACCGTGTGCTGTGGATTCCGGGCGTCGCCGACACCACGCCGTGGCTGCAGGCAGCCGACGTGTTTCTGTTGCCCAGTCGCACCGAAAGTTTTGGGCTGGCGGCGCTCGAGGCCATGGCCTGCGGCGTTCCGGTGGTGGCGTTTCGGGTGGGAGGCATTCCCGAGGTCGTGCCAGATGGCGTGTGTGGCCGTTTGTTGGACAGCGACGCGCCGGAGCAGCTGGCGAGCGCGACCCTTCAATGGGCTGACCATTCGGAGCGCGAACACGTGTCCAACGCGTGCCGGTCGCACGCGGAGTCCCGCTTTGCGCTGCACCGGATAGCCGACCAGTGGGAGCATTGTTATGTGGCTTGTTTTCATGGAGTAACCCCATGATGTGGTGGGTACAGTTTCTGGTCGCTTCCCTGCTGGGGGTGGTGCACCAACCGGGTCCTTCGGAGATCTGGCAACGGGTAGAGGCGCTGCGCTCCACGGTGCGCGTCCTTTACGTGGCAGCCCATCCGGACGATGAAAATACGACGCTGCTGTCGTGGCTGGTTGGCGAAAGACAGGCGCGCGCTGCGTATCTGTCGCTGACGCGCGGCGATGGTGGACAGAATCTCATTGGTACCGAGCAATCTCCATTATTGGGTATTATTCGCACGTGGGAATTATTGTCGGCGCGCCATGTGGACGGAGCCACGCAGTTTATCGCAAGCCTGCGCGACTTTGGTTATTCCAAAACCAGCGACGAGACACTGACAATATGGGACCGCGACCGCGCTCTGCGCGATATGGTGTGGGTCATTCGCAGTTTTCGCCCTCACGTGGTGATTACCCGGTTTCCCGAAACCGGAGAGACGCACGGACACCACCTGGCATCAGCGATTCTGGCCCATGAAGCATGGCATGCGGCCAACGACCCGGATCAATATCCCGAGCAGCTGACGCTGGTTGAGCGCTGGCAGCCCACTCGGCTGCTGCACAATGTTCCGTCGTGGAATCTGGCCCCCGAGGCGGTAGACCCGGGCTGGATTCGAACGGATATTGGTGGCTATGGCGCAGCGCGTGGGGCATCGTGGGGCGAAGTGTCAGCGGCGAGTCGAAGCATGCACCAGTCGCAGGGATTTGGGGCGGCGTCGCGACGAGGCCCACAGCTCGAGTACTTTACGCTGCTCGAGGGAGAACCTGTCGTCGATAACGACATCCTGAGCGGGGTCGCTGCGGGCTGGGATGCCGTTCCGGGTGGCGAGGACGTCGATGAGGCGCTGCAGCGGGCAGCCGCCGCCATTCGGCCCGACTCGGCCGCCGACGCCATTCCGGCGCTGGTGGAGGCGTGGCAGGCGCTGAGCGATGTCAGCGATGTGCGCCTGCGCGACGAGACGCAGGCGGCGCTGGTCGAGCTCATTGTCGCAGCCGACGGCCTTGTGCTGGACGCCCGGGCCGGCGCGTCGGTCGTCGCGCCCGGGCAACAGGTGCAGGTTACGTGGAGTGTGCTGAGCCGGGCGGGTGGCACGGGAACGCTGGAGCAGATTGTGCCGCCAGCAGGCGGGGGCGAGCTTCTGCAGGCACCGGTCGCGCTCTCGTCGCACACGCCCTGGACATCGACGAGCGCGCTGCAGGTGGACGCCGACGCCGAGCCTTCGACCCATTACTGGCTCAACCGTGGCGAACATGAAGGACACGATGGCGTCGAAGACCTGACGCAGCTGGGCCTGCCGATCGGCGCTCCACCCTTTGTGGCCGAGTTTCATGTGCAATACGAAGGGCAGCCGCTGATGGTCCGCCGCCCTGTACGCCATGTGTGGGTGGATCCGGTGCTGGGTGAACGCACCCGGGCGCTGCAGCTGTTGCCACCCGTGACGGCGACCCCGGGCGCGCCGGCGTATGTGGTGCGGCGAGGTGAATCCACACGGGTGGACCTGACGCTTCGCTCGACGGGTGAAAACCCGGACACGACCGTGTCTCTGCAGTTGCCCCCGGGGTACGCCGTGACGCCCGAAACGCATGAGGTGACCCTGACGGCCGGCGAACAGCGGGTCGTCTCCTTTGACGTGCTCACGATTGACGCCACCGAGCCGGCGATGGTCAGGGCGGTGGTGCGCGCGGGAGGCCGGGAGTGGTCGGGTCAGGCGACCGAGATTCAGTATCCGCATATCCCCGTGCAGTGGGTCCTGCAGGAATCAGAATTTCGGGTTACCCCGCTCGACATTACGGTTCCGGACATTCAGATAGGCTATATTTCGGGCCCCGGAGACCTTGTCGCCGAAGGGTTAAGGAGTGTGGGTGCCAACGTACGGGTGATTCCGGCCGAGCAGTTTCGTGCTGACGACCTGCAGTCCATGCAGACGCTGCTGGTGGGTATAAGGGCGTTCAACGCGACACCTGACCTGCATGCTTCCATGCCCGCGATTCTGGACTGGGTGGCGCAGGGCGGCACCCTGATTGTGCAATACCAGACCAACAGTCGCGTCGGGCCGCTGGGGGGGCCCATTGCGGCGGCACCGCTGACGATCGGGCGTGGTCGCGTGACCGACGAGACCGCGCCCATGGAGTTTCTGGTTCCCGGGCACGCAGTGTTTCAGAGGCCCCACGTGATTGGCGAGGCCGATCTGGAAGGCTGGGTACAGGAACGCGGCCTGTATTTTGGCGAGACGTGGGACCCCGCGTGGACGCCGTTGCTGCGTATGGCCGACCCGGGTGAGCCGCCACAGGACGGCGCGCTGCTGGTATCGGAGCACGGCGCCGGGCGGGTGGTGTACACCGGAATCAGCTTTTTCCGTCAGATTCCGGCGGGTGTTCCCGGCGCCTGGCGACTACTTCTGAACCTTGTCTCTCTGGGCCACCTGTGACCGACCCCATCCCGACCGACTCAACGCCTGATCAGAAGCCACCGTTTCTGGGAAGCTGGCGAAATGTGTACGCGGCCGTTTTACTGCTGCTGGCGCTGTATGTGGTCGTCATGGGAATCCTGACGCGGGTGTACGCATGAGCCTGTTGGACTGGGTGGTGCTGGTGTGCACGGTGGGCGGGATCGTGCTGTGGGGCATGTATCGCGAGCGGCGACAGAAGCAGCACGCTGGCTCGCAGGGCGCGAGTACGCTGACCTGGCCCACGATAGGCCTGTCGGTGATGGCCACGCAGGCCAGCGCCATCACGTTTCTGTCGGTTCCGGGTCAGGCGTACGAAGACGGCATGCGGTTTCTGCAGTTTTATCTGGGTCAGCCGATTGCGCTGGTGCTGGTGGCTGCGGTCTTTGTGCCCTTTTATTATCGGCTCAGGGTACGAACGGCCTACGAATACCTGGAGTCGCGATTCGACGGGCGCGTGCGGGTGACGAGTGCGTTTCTGTTTCTGGTACAGCGCGGGCTGTCAGCGGGCATCACGATCTTCGCGCCTGCCATTATTCTGTCTTCCATTCTGGGCTGGTCGCTGAATCTGACGTGTCTGCTCATGGGTGTGTTTGTGATTGGCTACACCGTGAGTGGCGGTAGCGCGATGGTGAGCCAGACGCAGAAGCAGCAGATGATCGTGATTCTGCTGGGCATGGTCGTTGCGGGTGTGATTCTGGCGCTGCGGCTTCCCGAAGGGGTATCGGTGCAGGATGCGGCGACGCTGGCGGGCGCTTCGGGGCGCATGAACCTGCTGAATACGACCTTTGACCTGAGTGACCGGTACAACCTGTGGTCGGGTTTAATTGGCGGTTTCTTTCTGGCGCTGGGTTATTTTGGCACCGACCAGTCACAGGTGCAGCGGTATCTGAATTCGCGCTCCATGACCGAGAGTCGGCTGGGGCTTCTGTTTAATGGGGTATTCAAAATCCCGATGCAGGCGGGCATTCTGTTTGTGGGCATTCTTTTGTTTGCCTTTCACCTGTTTGTTGCGCCGCCACTGCATTTTAATCCGTCGGTCGAGCGTCAGATGCAGGCAAGCACGGCGGCCGTGCAATGGCAGGCGTTGCAACAGGAGTTTGCGGAAGTGCATGCATCGCGCGAGCAGGCTGCTGAGACATTGCTCGCGACCCTCGACACCGATACCGAAGCGACCTCACGTGAAGCCTTCGTGGCAGAAGAACGTCGCCTGGATAGCGTGCGCGCACGGGCAACCGAGCTGGTAGAGACGACCTTTGCGGACGTAGAGACAAAGGACGGTGATTACGTATTTATCTCGTTTGTGCTGCACTACATGCCGCATGGCCTGATTGGTCTGTTGCTGGCAGTCATCATGATGGCGGCCATGTCTTCTACGGCGGGCGAGCTGGACGCGCTGGGCACAACCACCGCTTCGGATGTGTGGAAACGGCTGGTGCGCCCCAACCTTTCGGACGCAGAGTTTGCCCGGGTTTCGCGGTTGTTTACCGCCATGTGGGGGGTGGTTGCGCTGGGGTTCGCGTTGTTCGCATCGCTGCTCGATAACCTGATCGAGGCGGTCAATATTCTGGGTTCTTTATTCTACGGTACGGTGCTGGGTATTTTCCTGACGGCTTTTCTGGTTCGCCGGGCCGGCGCGGTAGCGGTGCTGGTGGGCGCAGCTGCGGGTCAGACCACGGTGCTGGTCATGTACGCTGTCTCTTCGCTTGGCTTTCTGTGGTACAACCTGATCGCGAGCGTCGTGGTGGTCACGGTGGCGTGGCTGGTATCGTTTATAAAGCCGAATCCGGCTGAGCAGACCCCGAGGAAATAAAAGACCATTTCGAAGCACGGCAGGTGTTTGACCGCGCCTGATGCGACGTGTTCTCAGGAGTGAGAGTGCAGCTCGGCT
>JAGWVZ010000247.1 GCA_018970625.1 Myxococcales bacterium
CTGGGCTCGCTTCCGAATCCTGTCATCGAGAGTGACGTCATCACGCTCGCGGTCAACGAGATCGATCTGGGCTCGGCGCGTGTGTTTGTGGACATCACCGACTCCGGACTGGAGGTCTTCATCGACTTCCCCGACGTCTATATCGAGACCGCCGGCGCGCTCACTTTTGCCGGTGAAGTGCTTGACCTGACAGGCAGCCTGTCCATTTCGCTCGCCGCGCTTATCGATCTGGACCTGAACAAGCCCACCCGTGAAGACGAGCTCGAGGTAGAGGTCGTTGAGCTCGCGCTGGCGCTTGAGTCCGTCGACCCGAACTTTGTGAGTCCCGAGGCCAACGCCATCTTTGAGCTGGCCGACAGCCTGCTGTTTGGAACCGTCGAGACGGTGCTGGTGGACTCGCTCGCCGGCTCGTTCATCGATCAAATTCCGATGCTGGTCGAAGACCTGCTGCTGAGCATCGATGGGCTACTGAATGGCGCGCCCATTGTGCTCGAGACAGGCATTCTGCCTACCATCTCCATCGCACTTCAGGGGGAGATCGCGACCATCCGCTCCACGCCGCGCTCCAATCTGACCATCGGTCTGGACCTGAGCGTCGGCACGGATCAGGGGCCCGCGTTCCCCGATTCGCCAGGTGTTGCGCTTTCGGTTCCCGAAACCACAGCACCCGGTTTCTTCTCGGCCAGCCGCCTGCAGATCGGCCTCAAGCAGTCGCTCATCAACGGCCTTTTGTACGCCGTGTGGAACAGCGGCGCCCTGAAGGCCGACGTCTCCTCGGTGCTTCCGCCCGAGTTCGCGGCCTTGCTCAGCCTGGTCGAAATCGACGCTCAACTGCCTCCCCTGCTCACCAGCGCGTCGGCCGATGAGACCGACCTGCCGTTCCTGCTGAGCGTGGGACAGTTTCAGGTCACGCTCGGAAATGGCGTCTCCGAAGACCTCATTGGCGCCACACTTCGTATTGGCGCCGACATCCGATTTGCCGACGGCAGCATCAGCATTGTTCTGGATGATGTGCCGCAGCTTGAGCTCTGGCTCATCTCGTCCACCGGAACAGAGCCTATCTTCACCGATCTGGGTGACCTGCGCTCGCTGATTGTCGATGGCCTGTGGTCACAGCTCACCGGCGACCTGCTGGGCGGCCTCTCGTTTGCGATTCCTGCGCTCAGCGGCGATATCTTTGCCGGTATCTCACCCGACCTGGCGGCGCTGCAGCTGAACATTGTCATTGACCGACCCATTGTGCTTCGCAATGGCTACGTCATTGTCGATGGCGGCATTGATGCGTATTTTCCGCCCGCCGGCGAAGGCTCTGCAGACCCGGGCGAGGGCTCTGCTCCCGGCGAGGGCTCTGCCATTCCCTGAGCGTTGGTGACCCACCGCTACCCGGTTGATGGTCTATGTGGAGACTCGTTCGGTGTATCTGGCTCGTGGTCTTTCTCACGGGCTTTGCGACGGTGACGGCTGCAGAAGACGGTCGCTTTGGCCTGGGCATACAGGTCGGCAACCCCACAGGCATCACCGGAAAGCACCACTTTCGGGGGCGCCCTGTCTTCATTGACTGGGCGCTTGGTTTCTCGCTGTTCGAGGGTCGCGGCCTGAACACCCACCTCGACTTTCTGTGGCAACCCCGGCTGATGACCTTCGACCGGGCCAGAATGGACCTTTATTTTGGAGTGGGCCCGCAGCTTTGGGCCCAGAACGACAACGTGAATCTGGGGGTACGCGCTCCCCTCGGCGTAGACTTCATTCTCGATCGCGTGCCGATCGATGTGTTTGTAGAGGTTGCAGCAGGCCTGTGGATCGTCGAAGGTGCAGACTTCAACGTCGACGCCGGAGCAGGATTCCGGTGGTGGTTCTAACGAGGCGACCGTGAACGACACAAACAGGCCACGCGCACGAGCGCGACATCTCTTTGCCGTGGCAAGTGCCCTCCTGCTGGCGGGGTGCGGTCGAACCGGGCTGGTCGATACGCCCCGCGTTTCAGCCGACGTGTCGCCAGACATCGCTACCGACGTCGAACTCGACGCTGCCGACGTCGAGGCGGACCTGGAAAGCGACGCGATCGAACCCAAACCCGACGCCGATTCTCCCGTGGTGTGCGGCGACGGCGTCATACAGTTCGGTGAGGAATGCGACGACGGGGAAGCCAACTCTGACGAAGCCGCCAATGCCTGCCGCACGACCTGTGAGTTCGCTTTCTGCGGAGACGGTGTCGTCGATGATGCCGAGGTTTGCGACGACGGCAACGCGATCGATACAGACGAATGTGGCAGCACCTGTCGGCCAGCCAGCGGCGTGTGCGCGGAGTGTGAGACCGATGCCGACTGCGGTCGCCCGGTGGACCGCTGCCTGACGCTCCCCGATGGTCGAGCCTGCGGAGTCGCCTGCGAGAGCAGCGCGGACTGCCCCGAAGGTACCGAGTGCGCTGACAGTGGAGCCAACGCGGGTCAATGTGTTCCCGTCTCCGGGGTCTGTGTCGGCTGTTTTGACCGCGACGGCGACCAGTATGGCATTGGCGACGACTGTGCCGGGCCCGACTGCGACGACACGAACCGGGCCATCAATCCCGGCGCCGAGGAGATCTGCGACGACATCGACAACAACTGCAATGTCGAAAATGACGAAGTGTGCCCGCCCGACCTGCTGGTAAACGCCGAGACCATCGAGTTGGCAGGGCGCGGGTTGCTGTACGATCGCGTACAGGTCTCTAACGGCGGTCGCATCAACGTGACGCCCTATGCCGGCGTGCCCGGCGCTCCTTCACCAGACGATGAGACGGGCTGCCTCGAGATTACGGGCCGCATTATCGTGATCGAAGAAGATGGCACCATCGATGCCTCGGGCGCAGGTGGAGCGGGCGCGGGTCAGGGGCAGGAAGCCGGTTTCGGACGCGGACTTCGCAACACAGGTCCCGGCGGCGGTGGCCATGGCGGAGTTGGCGGTGCCGGGCCCGAGCTGGGGCAGGGCGGTAGAACTTACGGCGACAACATCTCCTCGGACGTGGACCAGGGCTCCAACGGCGGCGGCTTTGAGATCTACGAAGCGACTGGCAGCGGTGACGCCTGCGACCAGCTGGTAGGCTTGCGCACCGAGGGCGGACGCGGCGGCGGCTGCATCATCCTGCGGTCGGCCAACATCATCGTGCTGGGCGACCTGCTGGCCGACGGAGAAGCCGGCACGGACGCCGTCACGGGTTCTCGCCCTGCGCCGGTCGATGCCGGCGCGGGTGGCTCGGGCGGCGGCGTCGTGCTCGACGCCACCCGGCTTCAGATTGGGCCAACCGCCGTCATTTCGGTGAACGGTGGCACCGGCGGGCGCGGCGGCACCTACACCATCGGTGATGGTGAGCGCGATCGCTGCGTCGGAAACGGCGGCGGCGGCGGCGGTGGTGGCCGCATCAAAATGTTCGCAGAAAACTCGACCATTCGGGGCATCTTCCGTGCCGCCGGCGCGCTCGGCGGCACAGGCCCCCAGTCTAACGCGACCGCCGGTCAGGTGGGCGTCATTCGCAGACCCTAGCGCCGCCCTGCACCACGGCGCCCATCGTACCTTCGGGTCAAGGGCCACGTGACCCGGTACGTTCCAGGTTGAACCACAGCGTGGCTTGACCCACGAACGGCCGCGTCTACAGTCTGGCGTCGGATACGAACCAGAAGAGGACACCATGAAAGGTCTTCCGTCCATTGAGTTGCTTGAGAGCACCCACACCTTTCCGTGTCATTACACCTACAAGGTGTTCGGACCGCATGGCGACGAGCTCATCACCGTCGTCCGAAATGCCGCAGAGCAGGTCGCCGGCCTGCCCAGCTATGTCCAGCACAGCTATCGGCAGAGCTCCGGTGGCGTACACGGTTGCGTGACACTCGAGGTGTACATGCAGACCGCGCACCAGGTTCAGGCCCTCTACGTCGAGCTGGGTAGCCTGTCGGTCGTGCGCATGCTGATGTGACCTGCCGCCGCCGCGCGATTATTCGGACGGCGGATTAAACAGGTAAATGGGCATAAGTGTCAGCGACGCGGCAACCGAGAGCGAGTCACACTCGGTCTCGACGGACAGGTCAGAAATCAACGGCCCAAGCTGCTCAAGCGCTGCTGGAATCCGGTCCTGAATACCGGGCGTCCGCGCGATATCGAGAATGTTGGCCAGCGTGACCGCACCGCCGGTCATGAGGACGGTGGGCCCGGTCTCGGTCATCTCGGCCCGAATCAGCGCGCCGTGTAGCGTGACATCAAAGCGGAAGGTGAAGACGAAGATCGGGAGGGGCAATGTCTGAGTACCCGCAGTAAACACCCCATCCGTAATGCTGCCACCCGTAATGCGGGTCACGGGCTCATTGATATCGAGCGTGAGCGTCTGCCAGGGCTGCAGCGTGTTGTCTGCACCCACAATGGGAGCGCCCACCGCCCTGCCAATCGACACGGTTACGTCATCGTCATTCAGCCAGTCGTCCACACCGCTGAAGACAGCCACAATCAGAAGGTCACCCTCGTTGATCGCCGACTGAATCAGGGTGGGCAGGGCCGCTCCACCGGCGGATTCAATCACCGGCAGCAGCGATGCGAACTGGTTATCGATCCCTGTCTCGCCGGCCGCGTTGGTATAGTCGGGCTGGTTGCAGCCGGTGCCATCGCTGCCGTTACTGACCGTGCCATCCAGATCAAAACCTTCGACAATTCCACCGGGTAGCTCACGCGAGAAGTTGAACTCGCGGGCGATGTACACCGTGGTGGTCGGCGGAGTGGCCCGGGGAGCGGTGACTTCCGGCTCGATGTCCGGTGTGCCCGCATCAGCTGCGACGTCTGCTCCAACATCGGCGCTGGCATCCGTCACCACATCGGGAGCAGACTGCGCAGGCGAGTCTTCGTCCGCACAGGCGCCGACCGCAAGGAATAGAAGCGCCAGAGCGCGCACATGAGATGGGCTCGTCATGTCAGACCTCCAGGTCCGAGAATCCGTCTTCGGTGTACGAATCGCCCTCGCCAAAGCCTTGCTGAAGCACGCCGACGGAACGCATCAGGCTGAGCATGACAGAGTTGGTATTGGCCGCGATCGCCGAGCGAATGTGCGTTCCCTGAACCAGTCGGCCACCTGCGTTTCCGGCGATCAGGAGCGGAAACTCGTCCAGCCCATGGGTTCGCCCATACGAAATCTCGGTGGTCCCCAGCAGCATCGTATGGTCGAGCAGGGTTCCGTCGCCCTCTGGAATCGCATCGAGCGCCTGCACAAAGTAGGTGAACTCTCCCATGATCTGACGCACGACGGCCTGCACCATCGGTTGGTCGCCGGGTTCGTCGTGGGTCAGCTGGTGATGTCCGCCCGATGCCGTGGCGAGCAGCAGGTTATTGAGCGGCCGCGTAATGTAATTGCTAAAGACGCGGGTCTGGTCACACGCCAGCGCAAGCGCCACAATGTCGCACATCGCGCGGTTGAGTTCGACCAGCTGCGGTCGGCCATCCACATCAGGGTATTCTTCGAGGGGCATTTCAGGGCGGCGGCACGCTTCCAGGTTGGCGGGGTTCTCGGCGAGGCGTGCCAGCCGGGTCTCGATCTCACGGACACTGGTGAGGTGCTGGTCAAGGCGCGCCCGGTCACTGGCACCCAGTCCGCGTTCAAAGCGGTTGATGTCCTCGGTGACGAGGTCAAGCACGCTCTGCCGGAACCGAAGCGATGGATCGGGCTCGGCCGACGAGCCGGGCTCACGGAAATCGGGCCCGAACACACGGTTGAAGAGCTGGAAGGGTGACGCTTCGGGCGGGTTTGGGTTGTCCGGACCGTTAAACGACAGACCTTCGCCGGGGCGCGCACCGAACTCAATGGAGCGAAACCGGGTATCATTTCCGATGGCGCGGGCGACAATCTGGTCAACCGTCGCGTCCGGCATGGTGTGACCGCCGGAAGGCTTGAAGAGCAGCGGC
>JAGWVZ010000248.1 GCA_018970625.1 Myxococcales bacterium
TGAGCGAGCGACCGTATTATGAAGTGCACCTGTTCGTGTGCATGAACGAACGGGCAGCCGACCACCCGCGCGGTTGCTGTGGAGAATCTCGCGGAGGCGCGATCCGCGAGCAATTCGCGAAGATGATGCGTCGCCATGGCGTGGGAACGTTCCGGGCGAACAAGGCCGGCTGCCTGGACCGCTGCGAGCTGGGTCCGGTGGTCGTCGTGTACCCGGAAGGCATCTGGTACCGAATCGAAGACCCCGCGGTGGACGTCGAAGAGATCGTGGTGTCCCACTTCCGGGACGGGAAGCTGGTAGACCGTCTGCGGCTTCCAGGGCGTACGACTGAGCCCGCCGCATAGCCAGCGATGCGAGACGAACGGGGCTGCCACGACGGCTGTACCCCCGGTTCAGCCGATACCCGACGGAGTCAGTCCAGCAACAGCTCGCGAGCCGTCTCTCGCATGCAGTGATTGCTGGACATGGAGCTGCCGTAGCCACCTGCGTTCAGCATGACCACGATATCGCCTTCCTGAAGAGTGGCGGGCAAATGCGCGCTTTCATGGAAGTTGTCGATGACTTCGTTGATGTTGCCGACCACCATGTGGGTGGGCTGCGACGGAGCCGATGGCCCGCGCGTAGCGTGCGTCAGCTCTTGGACAAAACCGTAGTGAGCGGCCTGTGGATTGGAGTTGAAGCCGACGTTCAGTCCCACGAAGACAACGCCGCCTTTCTCTTCGACCTGAGTGACTTTGGCGCACATAATGGCCGTGTCGTTGACGATATAATCGCCCGGCTCGCAGCACACTTCGACGTGAGCACCGAGACGGCGACGCACCACCTGCGAAATTGCGCGGGCGTACAGGTCCAGATCGACAGGCTGGTCTTCAGCCGAGTGCGCGACGCCGATACCACCGCCGACGTTGACGTACACCACCTCGTCGAGCTGCTCGGCGAAGTCAGCGAGACGCTCGACAGCGCGCAGAAACGTCACCATGCCACGTGCAAGCCAGCCAGAGCCGACATGCATATGCAGGCCCTGCACCTTCAGTCCGTAGCTGCGAGCCACTTCGAGTGCTTCTTCGAAGCGGTCGGCATAGATGCCAAACTTGCTGGGGCGCGCCCCTGCGTAGGTGAGCTGGGTCGACAGACCCACACCGATCTGTGGGTTCACGCGGATACCAATGGAGCGACCGGGGAACAGCCGGCCGACCTTGTGCATCATGCTGATGGAATCGACGTTGATGCGAATGGGCAGGTGACCGATCGCGCTGACGTCTTCCTCGCTGACCGATGAGCCGGTGAACGAGATCTTCTCGGGCGCAAAGCCACTGGCGAGGGCCAGTTTGACCTCGTTCGGCGAGCAGCAGTCGATGCCGCACATGCCAGAGGAGCGGATGGTCGCCAGCAGCGGGGCGAATCGATTGGACTTCACCGCGAAGTACAGCTGGTGCTTCTGACCGACACGGGCAAAGGCACCAGTCACTCGCCCGATATTCTCGAGGACGCGTTCGCGGTCGTACAAGGTGACCGGCGCTCCATGCTCAGCGACGAGGTCAGCGACCCGGTGACCGGCGAAGTACAGGTCATCGCCTTCGTAACGAAGTCGGTCCCGGGTCCACCAGGGCTGAGATGCGACGGGGACTTCGAGGAGTTCACCTCGATAGCCATCCAAAAAGGTCTGAATCACGGCGTCACCATCCCGGCTGTTTCCAGCCAAAAGGTCGCCGGTGCTCGACCTCCCCAAGCCCCCCGATGCTTTTCAGGGGTTTACGCTCAGGGGAGCGCTGTTCCGGACAGTAAAACCACAAACACCAACCGGAACTTTCGGTTCCTTCGGTCCAAGGAACACCCAACGAGGCGCGTCGGGCAGGAGGGAGCGTCCTTGTAGGGCCTTTGCCCGTGGCGTGCAACGATTTTTGCATCTCCCATCCACAAAAAACGCTCGGCCCTACGCAGACTTGCGCTCCTTTCCCGGCGTCCTGTCCGACTCGGTTTCTGCAGCCCCAACGTCCCGTTTTTCCTTCAGTTCACACACGCCATCGGGTGCGTGACATCGCTGACGCGAACCGATTCACGCCCTCAGGAGGCTTCCACCGGCACATAACCGCCGATGCAGAACGACCGTTTGGCGATCACCTCCGTGAAGGACGATCCGGTCGACACGCACGTAATCACCTCGGGCGTGAAGGGGGACGGCGTCAACAGGACCTGCGTCCGCGGCTGCGAATGCACCTCGTCACCGCGTCGCAACAGTGCCATCAGGTCGGCCACCGCCTGCGTCGCACCCAGAAGATTCAGACAGCAGGCCGTTCGTTGAACGCCGGCGCGCTTCAGACACCACAGCGCGTCCAGCGTGCCCGGTGACTCGGCACGAATCCCGCCGTCCCCAATCTCGGTGAAGCGGACCCTGCCCAGCCCCAGTAACGCCATTAGATCGGAGGCCAGCCGAAGTGCGTCCGAAGGCTCCCCGGTAAACCCGCCCCCCTGCTGGGTCCATGCAGGCCACAGCTCGTATAGCCAGGCGCTGAAACCAAGGCGCCACGACTCCACCAGCGCTGCATCCAGCAGCGCACCCAGCTCTGCCGATGCCGAGAAGGCTGCCATGCGCGATGTCAGTATCGTCTCCAGATGGTATCCCGCCAACGTCAGGTGCATGGGCAAGCCCAGACCCGTTCGCAACCCTTCGGCCTGTGCGGTCAGCTCAACCAGCCGAGCGGCGGTCTGCTCCACCCACGGTGACACCAGGGGTCCCGACCACTCCGGAGGCAGAATCAGCGAGCCCCGGACGACCTCCCGGGGTTCAGCGCCATCTCCTTTGCCCAGTTCAAACCAGACTGGACCGTCCGGACCGGATGCACCACCGCCCTGACGGACCTCAACCGAGTTGGCGGGCCTTGCCAGCGCAAGCTCGATTGCAGCGGCCAACCAGCCCGCTGACATGGCCTCGAGCGACGAGCTCACCGCACCCATCGGCTGGGGACCATGAATCCGATGAACCGACGAAAAAAGACCTTCACCCACGCCACGGCGACGGCCGTCGATCGTCTCCAGCCGCAGCCGGCCACAACCAAAGGCACGGAACAGGCTCATCGCCCAGGGGAACATGGGCGCGCCGTTTTCCACGCCCATCGATAAGCCGGTGCTTGCCACCAACTCGCGCGCCGCGTCTCGCGCCGCTGACATGCGAAGCGACGCAGACTGTTTTTCGCCCAGCAGGTCGCAGATCGCCTGCTCCACGTACAGGTGCGTGCGACAGTCCAGCAACAGACATGGGTAACCTCCCACCGTGATCAGGCCATCGCGGTGATGCCACTGAAGCAGTCGACTCAATTCCGCCACGCATCCTCCTGCTCAAACACCTGCTCACTCTCTCCCGTTACCTCTGCCAGCGCCGCGCAAAGATGAGGCTGCGTCCAGGGCTCGTGCTGCCATACCCGCCAGGGCACCCGGGCAATCAGAGATGCCCGCAACAACGTGAACAGAGGGGGACGAGATAACCTGATCAGCAGCTGCTGACCGGGCAGAGGAGCCGGCTCGGTCACCGCCGACACGATGGTCAGGGAATGGCCCTCCTCGAAAGGCGTATCCCAGACCTGGGCTCCGGATCCAGATGCGGGTGAAGGCGCCTGCACGTCGGACGAATCCTCGACCCCGGCGGCCGAACCGCCGGCTGCCGCGCCCCAGGGAAGCTCCGAGCGAACGTGGGGCGAATCGGCGAACGGCCCATCGGAGACCGCTACGGCCGACGTGTCCATGGAGTCAGACGCCACCCTCAACGCTGCGCTCGGCGTAGCCAGAAAAGCGCGGGTGCTAGCGTCTGAACCCAGACTGCTGGTCTCGTGCCACAGCGCCTGGTGAGGGGCGTCGAGCGGCACCTCATCATCGTCCATCACGATCGCGGGCAGCGGTGTATCGACGACCTCTCCCGGAACGTTCGCAACCGCCTCCTCGGGTACTGATTCACCGGAAAGGTACTGCATCAACAGACGACGCACACGTTCATCGGTTTCGTCGGGCGCGCCAGCCGCCTGATTCTCGCTGGTCACACGCGTTCCCGCATCGGCCGATGGCAGGGGCGATTCCATTCCGGGTTCGGGCGATAGCGACTCTGTCTTCCATTCCGCTGGAGTGAAGGGGCCTTGATTCAGCGGGTTCCCAACCGTTGTAGACACGCCCGGTGACACAGGAGCAGCCGTAGAAGGCATCGACTCGGCGACGGACCAGGTCTCGCCAGACTGGCGCCGGGGCTCGGGCTGAGCCTGCGCCGCTGAAGTCACCGCACTGGCGCCATATGCCTGTGCCGGCGGACCACCGAAAAGCAGCGCCGCACCTGTTCGAGACCCCGGATTCGGCGACGGGTCCGGCACTTCCTGTGCGTCGTCGTCCAGCAGCAGCGAACGGCGAACGACCGGCTCTGCGGTCTCGGGTGTCGCTGCCGCTTCATCGACGATTCCGGCGGCGACCGCCAGATCGCGTAGCTCCTCTGCATCAAACAAGGAACGAAAGCGACCCATCGTCTTCTGTCTCCTGACGAAGGTTGGCCTTCGTCTCGACTTCGGCGGCGAGCTGCTCAAAGGCGAGCGCAACGGCCGGAGTTTGCTGGGAAAGTAGCGCCACTGGCAAGCCTGAGGCGCTCGCCTCCAGCACCTGCGCGTCGCGATGAATCATCGTGCGAAACACAGCGCCGCGAGGCAGCTCACCAAACGCCGACTCGGCGACAGCGCGCGAGGACGCATCATCGGGCTGAAACATCGTCAGCACGAACCCGAGAAACCGAACCCGGGAACCGTCTGACCGGAGCGATGCCACCATCTCGAGCATCTGAGGCGCTGAGCGCAGGGCAATGGGTTCAGCCTGAAGCGCCGAAATAATGAAGTCTGACGCTTCGAGCGCAGCCACGCTGCTGCCGCCGAACCCTGCCGGCGTATCGAAGATCACGATGTCAAAGTGACCTGTTGCGTCCCGCACGATCTGCTGCCCGGTTCGATGCTCCACCAGCCACGATGCAAAGCCGTGCGTCTCGCGGATAGGCAGAAAACCGACCGGCAACAGGGCCAGGCGTTCCAGCCGGGTCCGCGTCAGACACGACTCCAGCCCACCCCCCTCGCGCAGGTAATCGACAACCCCACGAAGAGCCTTCCGCGTCTTGCCGAGCGACAACCCAATCGCTCCCTGCGGGTCAAAATCGACCAACAACACCCGCCACTTTCGGCGAGCCAGCGCATAAGCAAGGTTCAACGAGAGCGTTGTTTTTCCAACGCCACCCTTCTGACTTGCAACCGTCGTGACCATCATAAAATGCGCTACCGTGCAGAGTCGGACCGAACCCGAACGTTGCGACAAGAAAAGGCTGTCAAACCAGACAGGATGTGCCTGTGAATGACACAAGCGGCACCGCGGTGCAACGGGGCGATGCAACGGGCAGGCGCAGTCACCCGATGCCCGCTTTGTCGTGCACCGCGTCACCCGAGTTGTTCGGGAGCAGCGGTTGTGCCATCGATACCCCACAACGTGTCACAGGCCCTCGGCGACCCGATGGCGTTCACGGCCCGCGCCGGGGCCTCATCAGAAGTCGGCGGTGCGCGGCGCGCGGGGGAACGGAATGACGTCACGGATGTTCTCGACACCAGTTACATAGCTCACCGTGCGTTCAAAGCCGAGCCCGAAGCCGGCGTGCGGCACTGAACCGTAGCGCCGAAGGTCCCGGTACCACCAGTAGTCGGCCGGGTTCAGGCCCATCGAGGTGATCCGCGCGTCCAGCACGTCGAGGCGCTCTTCGCGCTGGCTGCCACCGATGATCTCGCCGATGCCAGGCGCGAGCACGTCCATCGCAGCCACCGTGCGACCATCTTCGTTGAGGCGCATATAGAACGCCTTGATATCCTTCGGGTAATTCATGACCACTACCGGGCGGCCC
>JAGWVZ010000249.1 GCA_018970625.1 Myxococcales bacterium
TCGCAGGGCCATATTCTGGGCGGCACCTACTTTGCGCTGTCACCACAGATTGAACGCGGCATGTTCAGCGTGGGCGGGGCGTCGTTTACGCTCATGATGTCGCGCGCGTCGCCGTTTGGACAGTTCCTGCAGTTCATTGGCTTCAAGCACGACCAACTGCAGGTGCAGAAGTTCATCGCCATGGCCTCGACGGCGATGGACCGCATTGACCCCATCACCTACGCACCGTTCATCTTCGATCAGCCGCTCGAAGGCGCACCTGCCGAGCGACGTATGCTGATTCAGCTTGGGCTGGGCGACAGCTCGGTTCCCAATATGGGCGGCTACCTGCATGCCCGCACGCTTGGCATTCCGGTGCTCGAGCCGACGCCCGAGGTGCCACCGCTGCTCTCTACGGTCGACGTGGGCACCGAAGGTCAGGACATCTCGGGCATGTTGCTCGTCGATTTTGGCATCAACCCACGGCCCGATCTGGAAGCCCGCCTGGCGGCGCCTGCCAATTGCGTGCACGGTGCGGTGCGCGAGCTTGATTTTGGCATCGCGCAGATCTCGGCCTTTCTTCGCCCGGACGGCCGCGTCGTCTTTCCGTGCGAAGGTGTGTGCACATCGTCCTGCAATCCCTGACGCTGTCTGCGCCGCCCGATCGATAGAGCAGCGCGGGGATTGTTGCGATTCGTGAAACAGAAGTGCGCGTTTCTGCGGCATTGTACGGCACACATTCGTGTTGAGCTTGGGTGGCCAATCGCAGGCTTACTTCACAGGAGATCACGATGATTCAGATGCGACGCGCTGCCGATCGGGGGCAGGCCGACTTCGGCTGGCTGAAGAGCGCCCACACCTTCAGCTTTGGACAATACATGGATCCCCGGTTTCGGGGTTTCCGCGACCTGCTGGTCATCAACGACGACCGGGTCACGCCCGGCCGCGGTTTTGGCACCCACGGACACAGCGACATGGAGATCATTTCGTATGTGCTCGACGGCGAAATCGAGCACCGCGACAGCCTGGGAAATGGCGAGGTGCTGCGTGTTGGCGAGGTGCAGCGCATGTCGGCCGGCACGGGAATTCGGCATAGCGAGTTCAACCCGTCGAAAGACAAGGGCTTGCACTTTCTGCAGATGTGGGTGCTGCCGGAGCGCGCAGGTCTGAAGCCGAGCTACGAGCAGAAGAGTTTTCCGGTCGAGGATCGGCGCGGTCGCTGGCAGACGCTCGTGAGCCCCGATGGCGCCGAAGGTTCCCTGCTGATTCATCAGGACGTTCGCCTGCTTGGCACGCTGCTGCTGGAAGGCGACGTCGTTGACTATGAAGTCCCAGCGGCACGTTACGCGTGGCTGCATGTGGCCACCGGTGAAGTGACCGTAAACGGCATGACCTGTCAGGCTGGCGACGGCGCAGCCGTGGCCGCGCCCGAAAAGCTTCGTTTGCAGGGCGTTGCCCGTTCCGAGGTGATCCTCTTCGATCTGAGGTGAGCACGGAGCCTGAACGGTCGGCAAAACGACGCGACGCGTTGCAAGCACGCCCGCCCTCGCCGGTCGCGGTGCATTCCGCCTTTGCAACGCGGTGCGTTTCGGCTAGGCAACCTGCCCGACACGCGAAGTTGTCACGGTCGTGATGAAAATGCCACCGCGGGCCCTCAGGGTTGGCTGGCACAATAACGGGTCGCCAGGTACAGCAAAGCCACGCCGGTAAGGTGAGATATGAATCTTCGAGACGCCGCCTTTCAGACTGCATTCAGCAAGCTGTTTGTTTACAACATCCTGTTTGAAGACGCCGAAGTCGACGAAAAGTACCTCGGGATTGACGAAAACTCGTCGGTGATCGGCATCACGGGCGCTGGTTGTGGCATCGCCGGCATGGTCAGCCGACAGCCGCAGCGCATTGACGCCGTGGACATCAACCCGCACCACCTTGCGCTCACCGCCTTGAAGGCGACGACGGCGCAGCGTCTGTTTCCTTACACCACCTTCTACGACCTCTTCGGCCGCGGCTGGCGCCCGGATCCGAAGGAGACGATCGCCTCGGTGGCTGACCACATGCCCTCCTGGATGCAAAAGTACTGGTCGAAGGCTGGCAACTACGAGCGCTTCAATCGGAACTTCTACACCGAGGGACTGACCGCGCAGATGCTGACCAAGCTTCGACACATGTCCGGCATTAACGCCACGTGGCTGCGCTCTATCATGGACCAGCCAGTCGAAGTGCGCATGCGCGCCGTCGAAGAGTGGATTGGCCCGGTGCTGCAGCGCCCCTACGTCAAAGCCATTCTGAGCTCACCGGTGCAGCTGCTGTCGCTTGGCATCAACTTCTCGCAACGCGACCGACTGCTGCACACCGAAGGCACCGGCATGGTCGACTACTTTGTGACGCACATGAAGCGCGTCGCAGAGACGAATATCGAGACGAACTGGTTTGCCTGGTTTGTGGTCGCCGGTCAGTTCAATCACGAACACGTCGACGCGGTGCCTCCGTATCTGCGTCGCAGCCGTTGGGAGAACAGCTACGGCTCTCCCACCCGCATGAACTACCACAACCGCAACATCTTCGACGTGCTCGGCGAAGGCGGTCGCAACACCTGGTCGCACTTCACCTTCTGTGACGCACCCGACTGGATGTCGCCGGACGTGCAACAGCGCCTGCTCAACGAAGTGCTGCGCACCAGCCGCGATGGCGGTGTCATGCTGTACCGCACCGTCGAGGAGAACGACATCGTCGCCAGCCTCGGCATGGAAAAGCACTTCAAGCGCATGGACGCCGAGTCGAACGCGGCCTCGCTGGCCGAACGCTCACGTCAGTATCGCCACGTGCACTTCTATCAGATTCAGCACTGAAATGTCGCTGGCCGGCGGCCTTCCAGGCCGTCCGCTGATGGCCCTCGCATTACCCGGGATCGCTTTGTGAGCACTGGCCGCGAATCGCATCGTCAGTTTCTGAACACGTATTATGGGCTCTCTCGGTCCATCTATGACGTGACCCGCAAGTATTACCTGTTCGGGCGCGACACCGCGCTCAACCAGCTGGCGGCCGAACGATGGACCCGCCTCATTGAGGTCGGCCCCGGCACCGGGCGAAACCTGCGCAAGCTCCGTGAGCTGCGCAACGATGTGATTCTCGGCGGCGTCGAAGCATCGGACGCCATGCTGGAACACGCAAAAGAGCGCTGTCCGTGGGCGCGGCTCGTTCATGGGTTCGCAGAAGATTTCCCGTACGAACAGGTACTTGGCACCAAGCCAGATCGTATTCTGTTCAGTTACTGCATCTCGATGGTGCAGGATGCCGACGCGGCACTCCGAAACGCGCGCAGCAGCCTCGCGCCCGGTGGCGAGGTGCTCGTCGTCGACTTCGGCGACCTCTCCGGCGTACAGCAGCCCTTCCGGAAAGGCCTGAAGAAGTGGCTGGAAGCCTTCCACGTGGCCCCCGTCGACGAAGACCTGCTGCGCCGCCACGACGCGCAGATCACCTATGGCCCGGGCCGATACTTTGTGATCGCCCGCATGAAGGCGATTCCCGCTTCCTGAGTGGGCCGAGCCAGACCTCACCGTTTAGCGGCTGGTGGAACGCTTCAATCGGGCGGCAAAAAAGCCATCGGTGCCGTGTCGGTGTGGCCACAGCCGCATAAACCGCCCGTCTGTTCCCGCGATGTCGGTTACGCCGAGTGCCTGAAAGACCTGGTCGGCAGGCTCGACGGCAAACTCGGGATGTGTGGCCAGAAACGTGTCCACAGCCTGCTCGTTCTCACGCGAATCGATGGAGCAGGTCGCATAGACCAGCACGCCACCCGGCTTCACCTGGGGTGCGCAATCGTTGAGGATCCGGGCCTGGGTCTGTACGAGCTCACTCAGACGAGCGTCTGAATGTCGTCGCAGGTCCGGGTTGCGTCGCAAGGTTCCGAGGCCGGTGCAGGGTGCGTCCACGAGCACGATGTCGGCGTTCCAGGCGTTGGAGACCGCATCTTTCCACAGGGCGGTGGTGATTCGGGCGCGGGAGCGCTGGGCTCGGGGCTTGAGGTCGGCCATGCGTTGCGGGCTGACGTCGAGCGCCCGAATTTTGGCGTGTGGAGCCAGCGCGGCCATGGCGAGGGCCTTTCCACCTGCGCCTGCACACGCATCGACGATCGTCGAATCGTTCGATGGAGTACAGAGCAGCGCAATGAGTTGGCTGCCTTCGTCCTGCACTTCGACCAGGCCGTCGATGTACTCGTGGAGCGTGGCCAGGTTGATGCGCGAGGCCACATGGATGCCCATGGGGCTCCAGGTCGTGGGCGCGACGTCCAGGTTCTGGGCGCGAAGGCTGGTGAGCACGGCGTCGCGGGTGGTGCGGCCGGTGTGTACGCGCAGCGTGATTCCTGCACGCTGGGCAAAGGCCTGAGCTGCCAGGGCCGGTTCGGTGTCGGGCAGCTCGCGAGCGAGCAGCTGCATGAACCAGGGATTGAAGCCGATACGGAGCGCCTGGTCGTGATTCGGGTCTTCGGATTCGGGCAGCTGCTGAAAGCGAACCACCGCCCTGCGAAGCGTCTCGACCAGGGTTGCGGGCAATCGATCGGGGAGGGCGCGTTCGGGGTCGTGCAGCAGCAGGTGCAGCAGCACGGGCATCAGCGCGGCGTGTTCGGGTTCGACGTCGACGTCGCCGACGAGGGCGGTGACGATGTCGAGCCGATACTGGCGGCGTAGCATGTCCCAGACGAGGTCGCTGACCCAGGCGCGGTCGCGTTTGCCCATGGCGGGCTGTGCGCGCAGCCAGTCGGCGATGACGCGGTCGGCGGGGTGGTGAGAAGCGGCGAGGGCCTGCCAGAGGTGGCTGGCTGCCAGGAGCCAGGGCATGTGTACACGGTCAGAGGCAGACATAAAGGGCCGGGGTTGTACTTGACGCAGTGTGCCGGGGAACGGATAAGTCGCGATCATCACCAGAGAATGAAGGAGTCTCCCATGTCAGAGCTGAGCGGAAGTCGCGTGCTGATCACCGGTGGTGCGAGTGGTCTGGGTCGGCGCATGGCACTGGAGATGGCCCGAAAGGGCGCCCAGGTTGTGATCTGGGACCTGGACCGGGCGCGCATGGAGCAGGTCGCTGATGAGCTGCTACAGGTGGGCGGCCAGAAAGCCTACACGTATGTCTGCGATATTTCCAATCGTCTGGCGGTGTACGATGCGGCACACCGCGTGAAGACCGAGGTGGGCGATATCGACATCCTCGTGAACAACGCCGGTGTCGTGAGCGGCAGGACATTTCTGGAGCTTCCGGACGACAAAATCGAGAAGACGTTCGGCGTGAACTCGTTGGCGTTGTTCTGGACGGCCAAGGCGTTTTTGCCGGGCATGATGGAGCGTGGACGTGGACACGTCGTGACGATCGCGTCGGCGGCCGGCTGGGTGGGCGTAAACCGTCTTGCGGACTATTGTGCCAGCAAATGGGCGGCGGTTGGTTTTGATGAATCGCTGCGTATGGAGCTTCGGCAGACCGCGCCAGGCGTAAAGACAACAGTGATCTGTCCCTACTTCATCGACACGGGCATGTTCTCTGGCGTGCAAACCCGATTTTCGTGGCTGTTGCCGATTCTGAAGGAAGACGAGGTCGCGAACCGGGTCGTCAGGGCGATTGAGCGCAACGAGGCGCGCGTGATGTTGCCGCCAGTGCTCGCGCTGGTGCCCGTAGGTCGTTTCCTGCCTGCACGTTTGTTTGACAGGGCGGCAGAGTTTCTGGGCATCAGCGTCGCGATGCACGACTTCAAGGGGCGCGCGGTGCCCTCGACGTCTGAGTCGAGCGCAGCGAATCACAAGGCAGCCGGTTGATTCAACGGAGGCACCCGGACGCTGTGGCGCGGGTTGCGACGGGCATGTCGAGGCGTTGGACGGTGCGTGGGTAAAGGTCCCCGCGGAGTCTGGGGCAGCGTATCCACGATGTTGGTCA
>JAGWVZ010000250.1 GCA_018970625.1 Myxococcales bacterium
TGCGCCGTGGAGCATCGCATGCGGCGTGCAGATGTCGTGCACGCCCTGTCAAAACAGACTACATCATGGCGATCGCAGTCGATTGATCGGGAGAGTCTTTATGGTGCTGAAAAGTGACATGCCCGCACGCGAACAGGTGACCGCGACTCTCGACGAGGAGCGAAGATTGCGCACGTGGGGGCGCATGCGCTGCGCCCTGTTTCTGACCGTTGCAGCAGCTGCCTTCGGGGCATGCGCGCCTGCCGAAGTGGACGTCACCATTGCCGGCGACCTCAGCTGGGGAGACTGTCGAAGCGGTGCATGGCGCTGGGAGCCGTCCTTCGCAGCGCTCAACCTGCTCGACGACGGATCGGCGCTGTTGCGATTTCAATCCGGTACAGGAGGCCTGGATCAGGACGATTATCTGACGTTTCTGATTCGCGACTACGCCACACTGGCTGAGGATGGGTTTCCTCTGGACGTTGAAGTCGTACCATCCTCCCCCGACGTGTTTCGGGCAGCCACGGCCAGTATGGCACTGACGTCATCGTGCCCGGAGGTCCGTGACCTACCGGTAGAGATCACGGGCACCCTGCGGCTTGACGAGGTCGATCGAGGTCGACGCGGTCAGGTCGCAGGCACGTTTGAGGTGACCGTCACCGGGACTCAGCCGCCGCGCCAGACGTTGTCCACCGCCCTGAACGGCTCATTTCGCTTCGACTTTCGCGATGATCCACCCTATTCCACCTTGCGCTAGCGCCCGCTCTGCCAGCCGAACTCCGACGTGGGTACGCATGCGTCACCCCGCAGAGGCTCACAGAGATCAACACCTCTTCGCACATGTAAGTAAAGGTGAGACGTATGGCCAAGCGCGCTTCGTTGACACAGGAGCGCGTGGACAGGTAAGTCTGCGCCCATCAAACTCCGTGGCACGCTGGTGCAGAGGAACGCATGTCGACCCCAGAGACTTTCGGCCCGTATACACTTCTGCAGGAACTGGCGCAGGGCGGCATGGCCGTGACATGGCTGGGCCGCGTATCGAGCGACGAGGCCGGTCGCGAGCTGGTCATCAAACGCATTCTGCCAGAAGTGGCGGGCGACGCCGAGGTCAGAGCCTTCTTCGAAGAGGAAGCCCGAACCGCCATGTTGCTGGACCATGAGAATCTGGTTCGCACATGGGACTATGGGCAGGACCACGGCGAGCACTACATCGCCATGGAGTATATCTGGGGACAGGACCTGCGCCGGATCGTGGAGCGGGGACAGGCCGTCGGACAGTTTATTCCGCAGCGGCTTGTGGTCGACATCGTGGCGCGCGCGGCGCGGGGTCTTTACGTGGCCCACAACGCGGTCGATGAGCGTGGACGCCCGGTGGGTCTGGTGCACCGGGACGTGTCGCCACCCAACATCATGGTGGGCTTTGACGGCAAGGTGAAGGTGGTCGACTTTGGGATTGCCAAGGCCGAGAGCCATTACATGAAGGTGCGCCCGGGTCAGCTCAAGGGCAAGTTCTCTTACATGTCACCAGAACAGGTCCAGGGACTGGAAATTGACCATCGCAGTGATATTTTTGCGCTTGGGATCGTACTTTACGAGCTAACCACCCGCAAACGGCTTTTCCGCGCCGACAGCGATATGGCCACCATTCGCCTGGTGTCCGAGGCGCGCTTCGATGCGCCGCATCGCGTGCGGGCCGACTACCCGCCGCGACTCGAAGAGATCGTCATGAAGGCGTTGGCCCGCGAACCGCGCGACCGCTATCAGAGCGCGTGGGACTTCGCACAGGCGCTCGAAAACTTCCTCAAGGAGACCCGCTCCGAGCCAACCCCGGCGCAGCTGGCCTCGTACATGAAGGAGATTTTTGCCGACCAGATCGAGGACATCGAAGCCCTGATCGCTCCCGGATACGCCGGCCCGACGGCTCCACCGCGGATCCCGGCCAAGCCCAGGCCGGTCGCGGCACCCGCATCGCCGGCTTCACCAACGCCGTCGCAGCGACCCCGAACCCTGAGCGGCCCGGTGGTCAGTGTCACACACGTCGTCGGTGCAACCGACGACCCGGTCCTGCGTTCCCACAAAGCCGCCAATCCGATCATCTGGCTCAGCGCTATCGCTGCCGTGATTGTCGTGGGCCTCGGTATCTACACGTATGTCCGGCAGGACGGCAATGCGCTGCCGACCCTCATGGAGTTCGAAGCCGGGCCCCGTCGCGAGGACATGGATGTCGAGACACCCCGACGTGCCGACCCACCACCCACCGTCACCGCGCGCGTCGAGTCGGTACCCGAGGGCGCCTGGGTCGTGGTCAACGGTGTGGCCACGCGTCGCCGCACGCCAACCGACGTCGAGCTCGTACAGGGCGCCACCAATACCGTCTTCGTGTATCAGCGCGGCTATCAGCCCGCCTACCAGAACATCGAAGTCGGCACCGACGCCCCGGCTCCCACCTCCGTCGCCCTCACCGCGATCGAGCAACCCGCAGACTGGCAGCCCACACCTGCAACCGATACCGAGGCAGGCATCGACACCTGGACGCCCCCCATGGGCACGCTGCGAATTGAATCACGAAATGCCGGCGGCGACATGCCCGGCGCCGAGGTACTCGTGAACGGCGAACCGGTGCCCGGTACCACACCGCTCGAAGTGCAGGTGCCTGCCGGTGTGGACCAGCATGTCACCGTACGCATGGCCGACAATCGAGATTCCGTGCTCTTTACCCGCGTGCCCGCCAACGAGCTGCGGGTACACCGCGTCGAAATGCTCACATTCAACGGCGACTCCGACTACGCCGCGAACCTGTACATCAACCTGAGCCCGGCGTCGGCGAGTCTGACCCTGAACGGCGAACCCGCGCCCGGCGGTGATGTCATTCGACTCGAAGCCCCCTTGCACTACGTACTTCGCGCCGAAGCGGAGGATTATGAAACGTGGGAACGGGCGTACAGCGCGGACGTCGGCGCGATTTACATCAACACGTTCCTGCCCCCCATCAGTTTTGGCCCTTCGCAGCTCTCCTACACGGTCGAACCTGCCGGCACAGTTGTCTATGTTCAGCCCATCCGGCCCCCCGGATCTGCCTACGAGCTCGGTGATGACCCCATCGTCGCCCGCGAAATGCCCGCCGGCGAGTATGAGCTCCGGTTTGAGTTCCGAAACGAGGACGGTCGGCAGCGCGGCCGACTTCCCCTGACCCTGCAGTCGGGTCAGCATCACACCTACCTGTTCACACTCGCCGGTACGGAGGTGAGCATCACCGAACAGTCCATGTTGCCCATGGAAGGCGCCGAGGCTGGCAGCGAAGGTCAATAATCTGCGTGACGAGAACCGAGGTTGACGGCTCCGCTCTCTCGGCATCACCGTGCATGGTGAAGCAGGGCGCTGCACCACACATCGCTCGCGTTATGATTGGTCGTCCGCGTCTGAAACCATGGCGTTCGGTCAGGTCAGACGACCATTCGCATCATTTTCAGGCGTCCTGAGAGCGATCCGTTTTTGACGTGATCCAACGCAGCACTTAGGGTCACCGGCAAACACTCACGGGACGCCACACGATTTCACCATGCGGCGCCTCGGGGCTCGTTTCACTTATCGCGCTCCTTTGCCCCAGTAGTTGTCATGGTGTGTGTGCCTGAACCTGTGCTGCGCTGCCTGATCACCGTCTCGGTTGTGGCAACTCTGGCGAGCGCCTGCACCGAGCCGGTGGCGCCCGACAACTCCGATACGGTGGCCGAAAACATTCGTGCGCAGCAGGTCGAGACGTTCATTCGTTCCTTTGCCCTGGAAGCACCCGACAGGGCGATTCGGGCCGCCGAGGCGCGCGTCAGTCTGCCGACGCTGCAGGCTGCCGTGACTCAGGGACTGGACTTCGAGACGGATTCCGCCCTGCAAAACATCCTGCGTGAGGGGTACGCGGCACGTGCATGGCAACCCGTGTTCGTCAACGGCTCGCACCTGACACCCGCCGGAGAAGCCTTACTGGCCGCGCTTCGAGGCACTCAGGACCATGGACTTTACGCTTCTGATTACTGGCTCACGGAGATTGTGACGCTGCAGGAGCGACTGGCCGCTGGAACACAACTGGAGGAAATTCGTACCCGACTGCAGATGACCCCGGAAGATCAAGGGGCGCTGCTGGCGTGGGTGGAAACGCAGACCGCCACCGATCAAACGCTGCCCGCTGTAGATGCCGTCTTCAGCGTGGTAGCCGAGCCCGGCGCAGACAACCCACTGCCCCGTTACGCCGAGACCATTGAGCAGCTGGCATCTTCGATTGAAGCGGTGGCCCAGAGCGGGCCCGCGCTGGAGCTTTACCTCGCGAGTGCGGCTCTGCGCTATGCGCGCGACATGCGCTTCGAGAACCTGGACGGTTTGATTCCGGCAGATGCCGCCGCGCGTGGCTGGAACCTCGAAGATGAAAACTCACACGCGGCCATTGTGAGTGAGCGGATCGCCGAAGCATGGACGGCGGCACTCGGTGGCGACTTTGCGGCCTGGCTGAGCACACTTCCGCCACAGTTTGAGCAATATGACCGCCTCGTCGCCGGTGCCGCGCAGTATCGTGGCTTTGTGGAACGCGGTGGCTGGAGGCCCCTCACTGTGCCGGTTGATCTCAGTCTGGGCGATCAGGGCCCGGACGTGGTGTCGCTGCGCGAACGGCTCGCGGCCGAGCAGTATTTTGAGGGCGACGTCACAAATCCTGTGTTCGACGCCCCCCTGCGAGATGCGCTGGAGGTCTATCAGGAAACGCACCAGTTGAACGTGACAGGTACGGTCAGTGAAGAGACACTCGCTTCGCTCAACGTACCGGCTGATCGCCGACTGGCCCAGATCTACGTCACGCTGGACCGCTGGCGGCACTCCCGGGTAGAACGGCACGTGGGCGGCGAGTATATCTGGGTGAATGTACCGGATTTTCACGCCGAATTATGGGACACCAACGAGCTGGTTTATCGCTGGCGTGTGGTCACCGGACAGCCTCGTCGCTTTCGCGATGGACGAGTGGAAGGACGTACCCCGATGTTCAGCGATACCATGCTCTACGTCGTATTTAATCCGTACTGGAATGTGCCACGTGAAATTCGGGAATCCGAATATCAACACCTGATCGATGCCGACCCGCTGTGGTTATCAACCAACGGATTCGAGATTGTCGCAACCGAAGACGGCGGTGATTTTCTTCGGCAGTTGCCGGGACCAGGCAATGCTCTCGGTCAGGTAAAATTCCTGTTTCCGAATGAGCACGATGTGTACATGCACGATACGCCATCACGGAATCTTTTCAGCCGACCGGTGCGGGCCTTCTCTCACGGGTGTGTGCGTGTGCATGAACCGCTTGATCTGGCTCGTCTGCTGTTAAGCCGGGATATGGGCTGGTCTGAGAGTCGCACCGACGACTTTATTGAAGAACAGCTTCTGGAAGGCACCGAGCAATGGGTCAATCTTCGTAACCCGCTCTCGATTCACATCGAATATTATACCGTTCGCGGCGACGAAAATGGCCGAATGCATTTTCTGGCCGATATTTACCGATATGACCGACAACGCGTGAATGAGCGACAACTGGAAATAAATCCGGCTGCCATTATTCCGGAATAACACCAGGCCGTTGCATTGCAGACCCCGAACCGATGTCGGGAGTCCCCGACGCTTCAGAGGGTGATTCCGAATCGACAACGGTCAGGTTGGACCCTTCTGCCGAGGCCCCGCTCGCTTCGGTGGGGTTCCCCCATTCATGACCAAAAACAGAAAACGGAGCCATCGACTGACCTGTAGATTCGAGAGCGCTCACTGATCCTTCGATTGGCATCGCGGACCCTTCGAACACCCCCGTTAAGCCTTCGAGCAGCGGTGCAGAGCCCTGAAGCGGTTGCGCAGAGCCTTCG
>JAGWVZ010000251.1 GCA_018970625.1 Myxococcales bacterium
ACCGCCGTCTCGGCTGCCCGCCGTCTGCGAAGCCAGAGCAGCAGCTCTTCGACCGTCGCGTAAAGCACAGGTACGACCAGCAGCGTCACAAGGGTGGAAACCGTCATACCACCCACCACTACACGCGCCAGCGGCGTCTGTGTGTCGGCGTTGGAGCCCGAAGCCAGCGCGGTCGGCATCAGCGCCAGGATCGTGGTAAGGGTTGTCATGAGGATGGGGCGGAGTCGCCGCCGGGCAGACTCCACGACGGCTTCCCTGACGCCCATACCCTGCTCGTTTCGCAGCATGTTTGCGTAATCCACCAGCACGATCGCGTTGTTCACGACGACACCGATGAGCACGATGATGCCCATGAACGAGTACAGGTTGAGCGTCGTGCTCGTCATCACAAGTGTCATGATGACGCCAACTCCGGCAAACGGAACGGAAGCCATGACCACCAGCGGCTGTAAAAAGCTCTCAAATTGCCCCGCCATCACCATGTAAACCAGCAACAGCGCGAGCAGTACGCCGACTGCCAGCGACCCGAAAGCGCTGGACTGTTCTTCGGCTTCACCGGCAACCGCGACGATAAAGCCGTCCGGGACGTCCAGCCCGGCCAGTCGGCGACGGATTTCACCATTGATGGTGCCGATGTCCCGGTCAGGAAGATTGCTTGCCGTGACCGTGACGATTCGCTCCTGATCGAGTCGCTCAATCGCCAGCGGCGTTCTTCCGTCGCCCGTGCGCATCAGGTCGCGGAGCTGCACGGTACCGCCCGCTGGCAAGGGCATGGCGGATGCGAGCACCCGCTCGACGTCGCGGAGGTCGTCTTCGCCAAGCCGGACGCGAATCACAAACTCGTCGCCGTTCTCGCGGAAGACGCCGGCCTGACGTCCCTGAATCAGCGTGCTGATCGTGTCCGCGACTTCTGCAGTCGTTAACCCGTAGTCGGCGGCACGTTCGCGGTCCACGTACAGTTGAAGCTCCCGCCCGCCGGATAACCGGCTGGGGCGTACCTCGGTGACACCTTCGATGCTGTTCAGCAGCTGCACGACCTGCTGCGTGAGCGCTTCGGCGATGGCCAGATCAAATCCCCGGATGTCCACACGGATGCGCGCGTCACCACCGCGAATAAAGTTAAAGATCCACAGGCCGGTACCCGGGCGGGAGCGAATGCGCATTCCCGGGAACTCCCGTTGCAGGACAGGTAGCAGCGCAGCGGCCACCTGTGCCGATGAACGCGTGCGCTCGGCTACAGGCACCAGATTGACGCGCAACTGTGCGCTTTCCTCACCCTCTGTCGACCAGAAGCCGGGCGTGCCAATGGTAGACAGGATGTTCAGCACCTCGGGTGCCTCGCGCTGCACCGCCTCTTCTACGCGCATGACCGTGTCATGCGTGATCTCGATGCGTGTCCCGACCGGGTATTCAAGATTGATGCGCACCTCGCTCTCGTCGGCCTGTGGAAGTAACTCCGAGCCGATACGTGGCGTCAGAAGGAAGGAGCCGGCGAGTAGCCCCAGTGCAAGCAGGATCGTGAATGCCCGGTGTCGGAGTACAAACGCCACCACGCGAGCATAGGTGTTGTCGATGAAACGGAGCCATGCGGCGTCGCTGTTCTGAATCGCTCTGGAACTGGTGAGCAGCGTTCGTGACAGCACCGGGACCAGTGTCATGGCTACCCACAGGCTGCACAACAGAGACGCTGTTACGACCAGCGCCATCTGTTCGAAGAATACACCCGCAAATCCCGATAGAAAAAGGACCGGAGCAAAGACCGCAACGGTGGTGAGTGTCGCCGAGAACACCGCCCCCGCAACTTCTTCACTGCCACGTACAGCCGCCGTCGCGGGGTCGTCGCCCATCTGACGCCGCCGATAGATATTTTCGAGAATCACGATGGCATTGTCGACCAGCATGCCCAGTCCCAGGGCAAGTCCGCCAAAGCTGATCAGATTCAGCGTCAGCCCGAGCTGATACATCAGAAAGAATGTGCCGATGACGGCGATGGGAATCGAGGTGGCCACGACAAGCGTCGCGCGGATACTACGCAAAAAAACCAGCAGTACGACAATCGCGAGCGCACCACCGATGACGACACCGGTCTGCACTTCCTCAATCGAGCGACGAATAAATACCGAGGTGTCGATGACGATATCGAGCGCCGCCCGCCCCTCGAAATCTGCATTGAAATCCAGAATTGCTGCGCGAATGGCATCGGCTACCTCGACGGTGTTCGCATCCGGCGATTTGGTAATCGTGATCTCCACGCCCGGGTTGCCGTTGATCCGTACCATGTTGACGTAATCCTCGAAGCCGTCACGAACGGTAGCGACATCATGCAGTTGCACCGCATGCGAATCACGCCGTGCCACCAGCGCGCGTTCGATTTCTTCCAGCGTTCCAAACTCACTCATGGGTCGTACCAGCAGGTTTTCTTCGCCCGACTCCACGGGTCCTGCAGGTACGGTCACGTTTTCGCGCCGCAGCGAAGTGACGATATCGAGCGGACTTAACTGAAGGGACGCCAATGCCTCCGTGTCCAGGTCAACCCGAATTTCACGGTCGCGTGCGCCACGGACGTCGACACTCGCAACCCCCGGAATTCGTTCCAGACGCGGCTTTACCACGTCGTCTGCAAAACGCCGCAATGCGCCTTCGTCCAGCTCGGCGCGCAACGCGAGGTTCATGATCGGGAAATTGGAGAGGTCGAATTTGTAGACCACCGGTGCTTCGGCATCTTCAGGCATAAGCGAACGCGCTCGCTCAACGGCTGCCCTGACATCGTTCAGCGCAGTTTCCAGCGGAATTCCCCAGTCAAATCGCAACGCGACGCGGGCTCGCCCTTCACTGGAAAATGATTCGATTCGGTCAATCCCCTCCACGCGGGCGACGGCTTCTTCGATGCGCCTCGTGATCAGCGTCTCCATTTCTTCCGGGCCCACGCCCGGATAGGCGACGACGACTGAAATCGAAGGAAAGTCGAGTTTGGGCAGCAGGTCGATCTTCAGACGAAAAAACGCCAGCACGCCGACGGCGATGATCGCCCAGAAAATCATGGTGGTCGCCACGGGGCGACGTACGGACCAGGAACTGAGTCCCATGCTAGACTCCAGGCCAGCTGCCTTATTGAATCAGGTCAGACGGTGTAAGGGAAACAAGAGGTCAGTTCGAGGCGCCAGCTTCAGGCACTGCAAGCACCGTGACACCAGCCACCAGCGAACGCGGTGGTCGAATGACGACGTTCTCGCCGGCATTGACACCTGTAACCGCTGCCTGAAGCGCTGACTCCAGCAACACGGTCACAGCACGTCGTTCGACGGTGTTCCCGGCGGTGACGACCCAAACGCTGTTCGCGCCTTCGGGCGGTACGCCGCTACCCTCTTCAGGGCTGGCCCCGAGCAGCGCGTTGACCGGAATAAGCACGCTGTCAGGGCGCTCCGCCACCACAAGCTCGCCTCGGGCGAACATGCCGTGTCGCAACGCGACCTCCTGTGGCTGCACCTGAAGCCGCACTTCGACCGTCCGTGATACCCGATCCACCGTGTCGCCGATGCGGATCACCTGCGCCGGCAGGCGCTGCCCGGCAGCGGCGTCCAGATAAACCCAGGCGCGAGTGCCGGGTGCGATCTGTGCCAGACGCCGCTCCGGAATACGAGTCACCAGCTGCAGTGATGCTGG
The DNA here is from genome assembly GCA_018970625.1 of Myxococcales bacterium. The sequence goes on from JAGWVZ010000251.1 coordinate 3,664, forward strand.
ATCCACCACGGTGATGATCGGCGTTTGCGGCGTCACCATGGCGCCCATGTCCACATGCCGCGTCACGACAATACCCGACGCCGGCGACACCAGCGCGCGCCGCTCCAGCTGCCCCGCGGCTGTGCGCAGCTGGGCATCCAGCTCAGACACGGCCACCTCGGCGGCTGCAATATTGGCATCGAGCACCAGCAGCCGGTCCTGCAATCGCTCGAACTCGGCGCTCGAGAACGCGCCCCGTTCCACCAGAGGTCGGCGGCGTTCGACCTCCCGCATCACCTCGTCGCGGGCGGCCTCGGCGGTCGCTACCGCTTGCCGAGCGCTGTTACGCTGCGCGCTCAGCTCGGCTCGACGCAGCTCCTGCAGCTCGTCGTCGAGGACGCCGATGGTCTGCCCCGCGATCACGGTCTGCCCCTCGTCCACAGTCAGCTCCACGAGCCTGCCGCTATCGAGTGGCGCTACATCGACGACCAAATCGGCAAGGATCTCTCCGGTAAACGCTTCATAGGCCTCCAACGCGCCACTACGCGCCGCGACGGTGCGGACAGAGGTGGGCGCGGGTGTTGCCGGACCTGCCGCCGGCGCAGGCTGTGCCGCCGTTGGCTGGCACGCCGAGGTCTGCGACAACGCCAGAAAGGCAGAAAGAACCAGATGGAACACAGGGCTTCGGTTCGACCACCGCCCTGCTTTCAGGATGTTTGAAGTCATTCGGTCACTCCCGGGCTCTCGTCGTCCAAAGCCCCCGAGAAAAATAACAGGTCGAGCCGGGCGAGGTCGCGGTTGAGCTGCGCCACGTTGTGCGCGACCCGGGCTGTGAACACCGCAGCGTCAGCCTGCGTCATCTCCAGAACGGTTACCTCGCCGGCGCCAAAACGTTCGCGGACCAGGCTTTGTGCGATCTCGGCCGCTTCGATCTGCTGTTCCGCGGTCTGAATCTGGATTTCAGTCGACTCCAGGGTGCGCTGGGCCTGCGCTCGCTCGAAAGCGTTGCCGCGCGCCAGACGATCCGCATCGATCCCGGCGGTCTGCGCCTGCACTTCGGCCACCTCACGACGTCCACGTCGTGTCATGTCCAGAAAAACCCAGTTCAGGTTCAGCGAGATCGTCCAGAACGTGCCGTTCGGCGCGCGCAGCGAGGGGCGCTGAAGGTTGTATTGACCGACGAGGTTTAACGTCGGCACCCAGTCCTGACGCACCGAGCGAAGAAGCTGCTGCGCGGACTGTAGCGCGATGCGCTGTGCTCGCTCACTGGCCAGCGTCTCCACAGGCACCCCCGTCGCCAGAGATGGCGCATGGAGGTCGGCGTTCATCACCTCGTCCTCGGGCACACCCATGATAAACGCGAGGGAGGCCAGGGCGTTGCGATGCTCCAGCTGGGCGCGCACGGCGTTGTTTTGCGCCTGCACCAGCTGCAGCTCGGCCTGTGCCACGTCGGCATCGACCAGAAAGCCCGCCTCGGCGAGCGCGGAGGACTGATCCAGACTGCTCTGTGCCAGCACGACCTGCTCGTTTGCGGCGGCCAGATTCTGCTGTGCCGCCAGCGCAGCCACGTAGGCACGCCCCGCCGACACGCGAAGAGTCGACGCTTCCCACCGAGCCAGGGCCTGCGCGCTCTCGGTCGAGGTCTGCAACGCCCTGCGGGCTGTCCACTCGTCGATTCGTAGGAGGGGGACCGTCAGGTTCGCCCGGGCAGAGTAGTCCCAGAGGTTCGTAAATGCCCGATCTCCAACCTGAATCTGGGTGTCGTTCCGGGTTAGCGTACCCGCCAGTTCGCCAAACGGCAGCAGGCGGTCTCGGGCCAGGTGGGCTTCCGCTTCACGCCGAAGCACCTCTTGCCGCGCAAGTAGCGCCAGCTCGTTGTTCTGAGCCGCCGCTTCCATGGCACGCTCCATGGTCAGGACGTCTTCTGCGGCCGCTTGACCAAATGCTGGATGCGGGTCGTGCAAGCCATCGAAAATAATAGCGAATAGCGCAATCGCCGCGACGAAAGGGCTAGGGTGGGAGAATCGTAACGAGGGCATTTGAGCTCGTGCCGTTGGATCGAGGCGCATCGGGTTCGCCATGTGATGAAGCGTCCGCACAGACGATTCAAAACAGGGCTGCGCGCGAGGAAGTTCAGAGTCAATCGGTGTGTGAAGTCAGGCCGGGGCTGACGCGGGTG
>JAGWVZ010000252.1 GCA_018970625.1 Myxococcales bacterium
GTCGGTCAGAATGTCGGCGTCGGCATCTGTCCCCGTCGTGTCGGTGTCGGTCGATGTGGCGTCAGAGGTCGGTTCGGCATCGGAGCTGTCGGCCCCAGCGTCCAACACATCATCCGGAATCTCGGGTGTGTCGGCTGCCGCCACGTCGTCTTGCGTGCTGTCCGCATCGTCGATCGGCTCGGCGTCCCGACCCGCATCCGGGACAGGAATAACGCCTCCGTCGCTACCGCCCACATCAGGAAGACCCTCATCAGCAAGGTCGCCCAGATCAGGCAGCGTGGTGGCACAGGCGTTCAGCAGGCAGGCAGCCACGAGACCTGCAACAGAATGCAGCGTATGGTTTGTGGGCCGGGACACAGGCGGAAGCATACGCGCTCCGATGAAAGGACTTGTCGTAAACGCAGTCAGGCCCCCGTGTTACGCTGCTTCCGGCATCGCTGCAACCGGGAGGCGCGCCGTGGCATGCGTATCGACCACCTGCCACAGCGCAGGTGCTCACGTTGAGTTGCGGTGGAGGGGTTGTCGGCAGCGCGAAGGCGGTGCCATGCGCCGTGCAGCGATCAGGGGTGCGGCGGCACCGTCCGCGCGAGACGGAAACCCACGATGGTGAAGCTTCCGGTCGGTAGCACGGAGTTGCGCCGCGCCGAGCGCACCTTGCGTGGGAAATCACCGCTGTTGCCCTCGCGCACCATGCGTCTCGTACCTGTGAGAGGCCCGGTCGGATCCACACCGTGTGCATACACGCCCTGCCAGTCGTTGACGAGCTCGCTGACGTTGCCGAGCATGTCGAAGAGTCCCCAGGCATTGGGCAACAACAAGCCCACGGGGCGGGTTCGGTCGGTCGTGCCGCACCACCACGCGATGGTGTCAAGGCTGGGCTGCGGTCCAGTACAGGTATCGACAGGCAGCTGCAGGTCACCGAGCGGTGTGGCGGTGGTAGTGCCCGCGCGAGCGGCGTATTCCCATTCCGCTTCGGTGAGCAGTCGGTAGCCGGTGCAGGCAAGGCCGGTAAACACAGCCGCCGTGCAGTCGGTGTGCACACCATCGACCCAGCCCGTCACGGGATCACTACAGCCGGCCAGCGTATAGCAGGGAGTCAGCCCCTGCTGAATCGACAGGGCATTGGCGAAGGCGACGGCGCTGTACCAGTCCAGATACTCGACGGGCGCGTTCGGGTTGGCGTTTGCGGTGAACGAGCAGCCAGTGCTGTCGTGCTGATTGCAAGCCGGGTTGATGCCACCACTCAGGGCGGTCCACTGGGCCTGCGTGACCTCGGTGCGGGCCACAAAGTAGTTTCGGGTAAGGGTGACCGTGCCCTGCACTTCATCGGTCTGTCTGCCGAGCTCGGTGACCGGCGATCCCATGGTAAACGTGCCTGCCGGTATGAACTGGAACGGCATGGCGACCCCTGTGGCGAGGCTGGGCCGGGGTGCACAGAAGCGCTGGGTGGTGTTGGTGGGGCACCAGGCCTGGCCCGAGCACTGGCTGTCGGCGGTGCAGGCAGCACCGAGCGGCAGCAGACACGTGGCATTGCCCCCCGGGACCACGTTGGCGACATACTCGGCGGTGCACGAACACACAAACGAGCCGGGGCGATTGGTGCAGGTGTTGCCGGTGGCCGTGCAGGCGGTTCCTGTATCGCACTCATTGATATCGCTGCAGGTCGGAGGGGCGCCCGACCACACACCCGATGCCTGACAGGTGCGGCTCTCGTCGCCGATCAGGGCATACCCGTCATCGCAGGCGTAGGTGGCCACGGCGCCAAGTGCCGAACCGGCCGGGGTCTCGACTCTTCCATTGGCCACGTTGGGCAGCGCACCGCAGGTGACGGCGCTGGAGGTGCGTGCGAGTCTGATACCAACGCGATTGTTCCGGGTGGTGGGTACGGCTGCATTTCGGTCAGCGGAACGGTGCGACTGAGAGGCGTCTGCCCAGCTACCGCCCCGGAAGACACGCTCTGTAGTCAACGCCGCACCGAGCGGGTCGGTACCCCCCGTGTACGCACCATTCCAGTCCCATACATACTCGTAAACGTTGCCGAGCATGTCGTAGAGTGCCCAGGCGTTGGGGACTCGGCCGGCGACCGGACGACTGCGGTTGGTGTTTTTGCACCACCACGCGATGGGGTCGAGGTTGGGCTGCAGCGCCTCGCAGGTGTTGGCGGGCAGCTGCAGGTCACCGAGCGGAGTGGCAGTGGATGTTCCTGCGCGAGCGGCGCGCTCCCACTCCGCCTCGGTGGGCAGGCGATAGCCGGTGCAGCTGAGTCCGGTGAAGGTGGCCGAGGTGCAGCCGGTGTGAACGCCATCGACCCAGCCGTTGGACGGGTCCGCGCAGCCCGAGAGGGTGTAGCAGGGGGTCAGTCCCTGTGCGGTCGAGAGCGCGTTGGCGAAGCCGACGGCGCTGTACCAGTCGATGTTCTCGAGCGGCGCGCGCGGGTTTGAATTGCCAGTGGCCGGGCATCCGCTGGAGTCCTGCTGGTTGCATGCCGGGTTGATACCGCCGCTCAGGGCGGACCACTGCTCCTGGGTGACCTCGGTCTGGGCCACATAATAGTTGCGCGTGATGTTGACGGGCGTACGAGCCTCGTCATTGGAGCGCCCCAGCTCAGTAACAGGCGAGCCCATCACCAAGGCGCCAGCGGGAGCGAGCACGAACGGCATATCAATGGCGGTGGCGAGCACCGGGCGCGGCGAACAGAAGCGAAGCGGGGTATTGTCGGGACACCATGCGCCAGTCTCGCACGCGGTTTCACCGTCGCAGGGGGACCCCAGCGGCAGGCCACAGAACGCGTTGCCGCCGTTCACCGCCGCACCCACCAGCGGAGCGGTGCACGAGCACGTGAAAGAACCCGTCTGGTTGGCGCATGCGTTCCCCGTAGCCGTACACACCGACGCCGTCTCGCACTCGTTGATATCCGTGCAACGGGGCGGGGTGCCCCAGGTACCGTCCGTACCACAGGTAAGGGTGGATGACCCGGTGAGCGCGTATCCGGCGTTGCAGCTGTAGGTGGCCACCCCGCCGAAGGTGTCGGCCGAGCTGGTGCGTGTTCCATTCTCAATGAGCGGAGCGGCGCCGCATTGCCGGGGCGAGCACGCGGCGGCGGTTCCGGACCACAGGCCGTCTGCGCCGCAGGTTCGGGTGGGTGAGCCGTCCACGAGCAGGTACCCGGGGTCGCAGGCGTAGGTGGCCACATCATTGTACTCGACGCCATCGGGCGTGGTCACTGAACCATACACAGGGCTTGTCAGGGTACCGCAGTTGGCGACCTGACACACAGCCGACTCCGACCAGGCGCCGTCGGCACCGCAGGTGACGCTGTAATCGCGGCTGGGGCCTCCGTTGGCGAGCCAGCCCACGGTGCACGAGTAGCGAGCCGTACCTCCGAAGGTTGTGCGATCGACCTCGACCAGACTACCGTTGCTGGATGCTGGCGGAATGGCTCCGCAGTTGACTGGCGCGCACACACCGCTGGCGGGCAGCCAGTTGCCGTCGGCGCCGCAGCGCCGCGTCACCTGCGTGTTGCCGCCTGCAACACCGGTGGTGGTGTAGCCGGTGGCGCAGGTGTAGGTGACAACGCCGAGGTACTGCGTCGAGGTGAGTGACGCGAGCGTCGCGTTGGTGGGTGGCACGGGCGCATCGCCACAGTCCACCACCACGCAGGTGCCATCGGTCAGGCTGTAACCGTCCAGACATCCGCCGCACTCTGGCAGCCCGGCGACGAGCGCGCACGATCGGTTCTGCACCGCGCAGTCCGTGGCTTCACATGCACCGGGCTGCGCCAGCGCGAACACTTCACTGCATGCGATCGCCTGCCCCGCCGTCGACTCCGCCACCGCGCGCAGCTGATACTCGCCGGGCGCCACCGTCGCCGCGACCTCCCACAACCAGCTTCCGGCGTCGGCTTCGAGCGACACCAGCTCCTGCACCACGCCATCCTCATCTCCCGACTCACAGGCGTCGGGTAGCACCAGCAGCAGGCGCACTGTCTCGGCGTCGGTCGCCTCCCATTCCACCGAAAGCGGTTCACCGACCGTATAGGTGCCGCTCCCGGGCGCCGTCACCACAATCGTGGGCGGGCTGCCAGCGTCGGGCGACACATCGCCTGCATCGGTGAGCACGTCCTCTACATCCGCGGCATCCACCGTGTCGGTCACATCGGTCACCGCCACGTCCGTGGTGTCCGTCACGTCCTGCGCCGTGTCGTTCACGTCGGTCGCGTCGGCGAGCGTGACGTCGTCGCCACCATCATCCTGCGTCTCGGAGTCCGCTGCAGCGTCGCCCGGCGCATCAGACGCGGTGTCGCCAGCAGCGTCCAGTCCGGTATCCAGCCCGGTGTCCAGCTCAGCATCATCAAACTCAGGAACCGACGCATCGAAGCCAATCGTGCACCCGGCCAGCGCAACAGCGCCGCCGATGGCAACGAGGGTGTTCCAGAGTGCGAGTCTCGTATTCATAGCCGAAGCCTGCCTGAAGATGTCCAAGTCCCTGAGAGCGGCGCACACCAACGAGCCGCAGCGGCACGCACTAGCCATTCACGCCCTGCAGGGCAAGGCGTTCAACCCGCACCGGTGGTAGCACCACGACTCATGCGACGCGGCTACCACCCCGATGGGCACGTCCCCGCAGACCCGGGCAAACCATTCCGCCCTGACCGCCCACCTCACGCCACACAGAAAAAGCACAACAGCATCCACGCTGGCGGCACACACCTGCCTGCTCGCGCGGCAACCTCAGGACAGCCCCACCAGTCGATTCACCAGCTGGCAGAACGCCTCAATTCCCCAGTAAAAACCTTCCACGTGAATGCGCTCATCATGGCCATGAACCAGACGCGCAAAGCGGATGTTATCGCCCACGGGAAAGCGAATGGGTGCATAGCCATAACACAACATGCCCAGACGCCCGAACTGCTGCGCGTCGGTAAAGCCGGTGAGCATGTACGGAACCGGAACGCCCGTCGGGTCGGTGTCCCGAATATTCTGACAGATGGCCTGATAGACCGGATCGGTCGCAAACCCTTTGTTTTCGCGCCCTTGCGCATAGGTGATGAGCTCGTGCTCGTAGTCGTTGCCGATCACCGCCTGCATTTCGCGCCACAGATCGTCGCTGGTTTGCCCGGGAATCAGGCGGCCGTCGAGGGTCGCCGTCGCCACCGACGGGATCACGTTCTTCTGCGCGCCCGCCTGCAACATGGTCGGCGTTACGGTGTTTCGCAGGGCGGCGTTCAGCGTGTCGGCCACCGATTTATCGGGCATGACCCGGTCCAGAATGGTGTCGCCAAGCAGTGGATTCAACACCTGCATGAGCACCTGACGTGCCGGAGCCTTCTGCGCCGCCGCCATCGCCGACACAAACGCACGCACGGTCTCGGTGGGGTGCCGCGGCAGCCGTGTACGACCCAGGCGTGCCACGGCTTCGGACAGCCGCGTCACCGCGTTGGCAGCGATCGGAATCGACCCGTGCCCCGGCTCGCCTTTCGCCCGAAGGTGCATCTGGCACACCCCCTTCTCGGCCACCTGCACCGGATAAAACCGAACCCCGTTTCCGTCCTGCGAAAACCCGCCAAACTCGCCCAGCATATGCGTCGCCCGCACCTTGTCGGCGTGTTGTTCGACCAGAAACTTCGAGCCGTGCGTGCAGCCAGCCTCCTCGTCGCTCACTGCCGCGAAGATGATGTCGCGCCCTGGCGTTCGCCCCGACGCTGCGATGCGCATCGTCGCGTAAAGGCAGTAAATCACCATGTATTTCATATCGATAGCGCCACGACCCCACAAATAACCGTCCGCGATATCCGCCGCGAACGGGTCGTG
>JAGWVZ010000253.1 GCA_018970625.1 Myxococcales bacterium
GGGAGTTGCGGCCTGCATTTGGCGCTTTCGTACGCAACCGTGAGCGAAATACAGGAATGAGGGAGCAGATAGTTCTTTCCCTAAGCTACGGGCGCATAATCATCAAGCCGACCGACAAGCTTCATGGGCTTGTGCCCGAGTCATTCGAAACATATCAGATTGTCAACCCAGGTAACATCATTCTCCGGACGACTGATCTCCAAAATGATCACAACAGCCTGCGCGTGGGTATCGTGAGAAATCGAGGGATCATCACATCGGCTTATTTGGCCTTGCGAGTGAACACCGGCGTCAGCTCCGAGTTTGGGTTCCAAGTCCTAAACGTCTGGGACTCAAGCAAGGCAATTTATGGCTACGGGTCAGGCCTTCGTCAAAACTTGGATTTCTCCCACTTCAAGCGAATGCCCGTGGCTGTTCCCCCACCCGACGAACAAGCCGCCATCGTAAAGTTCCTCGACTGGGCGAACGGCCGGCTGGAGCGTACAATTCGGGCGAAGCGGAAGGTGATCGCCCTGCTCAATGAGCAGAAGCAGGCGATTATTCATCGCGCTGTTACTCGTGGTCTCGACCCGAATGTGCCGCTGAAGGATTCTGGTATTCCGTGGTTGGGGGAGATTCCGGCGCATTGGGAGGTTGTTCGGATAAAGTGCCTATTACGTGAGATTGATGAACGGTCCGCTTCTGGTTCAGAGCAGCTTCTGTCGATGCGCATGCATTATGGTTTAGTGCCTTTCGCGGACCACTTCACCCGCGCACCCCAAGCAGCCACTCTCATTGGTTTCAAAGTCGTCCGCGTTGGGCAGTTGGTAGTAAACAGAATGCAGGCAGGCAATGGGGTGATTTTCGCGTCCAACCTAACAGGCTTGGTCAGTCCCGACTACGCCGTCTTCGACCCCATCGCCGATGCCAATGTGTACTTTCTAAGTGAGCTGTTCCGTAGCCGAATTGTTCGAGGTTTGTTTCGCGCGGAATCGAAGGGACTTGGCACTGGAACCTCCGGCTTTCTCCGCCTCTATAATGACCGTTTCGGTGCAATCCATGTTGCCCTGCCACCATCTTCGGAACAACTCGCAATTCTCAGGGAACTGGATCAAGATTTATCCGGTATGAATCTGACCATCTCCCGCCTCGAACGCGAGATCGAACTCCTGCGCGAATACCGCACCCGGCTCATCTCGGACGTGGTAACCGGCAAGCTGGACGTTCGTGAGGCTGTGGCGGCGTTACCAGATGAGGAGACCCTGGACGTTATGTCAGATGATGCCGAGCTGAATGACGATGCCGAACCTCTGGATGAAGAGTTGGAACCATGAATATGGCAGACCGGATAGCGCTCATTGACCGCTTGCTGGCGATGCCGTCCGAAACGGAGTGGTTGGAGTTCAAGCGTCACAACCATGACCCACAGGTGATTGGCGAGCGTTTGTCAGCCCTCGCCAATGAAGCGGCGCTGCATCATCAGCCGCACGGTTACCTCGTCTTTGGTATCGACGACGAAACACATGCAATTGTAGGCGCAACCCTGGACCCGTACACCGCCAAGGCCAAGGGCAACCAGGACTTGCTGGCATGGCTGGCAACACAGCTGGTGCCCAATCCCGGAGTTGAACCCTGGGTTGTCGAACATGGTGACGGGCGCGTTGTCGTGCTGGCCGTGGGACCGGCTCGTTACCAGCCCGTAGCGTTTGCTGGAGTTCCGTGGGTACGCGCAGGTAGCAGCACGATGCAACTCAGCAAGCACCCCGAGAAGGCGCGCATACTCTGGACGCTCGGCTACGACTGGTCTGCTGAAGTTGTACCCGGCGCCACACTCGATGATCTGGATCCAGATGCCATCGCAGCCGCGCGTGTGCAGTTTGCCACCAAGTACCCCCTACAGGCCGAAGCCGTCGACGGCTGGGACGACGCTACGTTTCTGAATAAGGCCCGCGTCTTGCGCCAGGGCGCAGTCACACGTACCGCAGTTCTACTTCTGGGGCGGCCAGAGTCTGCGACGCTGCTGGCGCCGGCGGTCGCTCGCGTATCCTGGATCCTGAAAGACAAAGACAACAAAGAGCTGGACTACGCGCATATTGACCCCCCTTTCCTGCTCGCGGGTGAGCGTCTTCTGCAGCGGGTGCGCAACCTCACCGTTCGGGTGCTGCCAGGTGGCACACTTTTCCCGGTAGAATTAAGCCAGTACGACCCTTGGGTGGTTCGCGAGGCCTTGCATAACAGCGTTGCCCACCAGGACTATCAGCGTCAGGGCCGCGTTACTGTCGTGGAATACCCCGACCGGCTGCTGCTCACGAACATGGCAGAATTTCTGCCGGGGAGCGTCCAGACGGTAATTGAACAGGATGCGCCTCAGAATATCTACCGCAACACGTTTCTGGCGCAGGCCATGGTTGGCCTTGGTCTTATTGACACGCAGGGAGGTGGGATCAAGCGCATGTTCGAGACACAGAGGCGGCGAGCCTTCCCATTGCCCGACTACGACTTGTCGCGTCAGGGCGAAGTGCGCGTCGACATACCTGGGCGTATCCTGGACGAACGGTACACTCGGCTCCTTATGCAGCAGCCGCAGCTCTCACTGGCTCACGTCATGTTGCTGGACCGAGTGCAAAAAGGCCGAAGCGTATCGCGTGACGAACACAAGCTGCTAAAAGCCGCCAATCTGGTCGAAGGCCGCTACCCAAACCTCTTCATTTCGGAAGTTGTTGCCCGAGCTACAGGCGATGCTGCGCGGCACATACGACAACGCGGTTTCGACAAGAAGTACTACATCGACCTGATTCTGGAGCTTATGCGGGTACATGGCCCTGTGACCCGCAAAGAGCTCGACGAGCTGCTGCTGTCCAAACTTCCGGAGAGTCTGACCGAGCAACAGAAGCGGGACAAGGTCCGAAATCTTGTTCAGGAGCTGCGTCGAAACGGCCACATTGTGAACCGGGGTCATCGTGGCGACCCGCAGTGGGTGCTTAATGATAGTGGGCTTGCTAAGCTATAACAAACACTCAGAGTCGATGGTTCTAGCAAAGCTCCTGCGTCCGGCTGTCCAGAAAGCCGTGCATTTCCGCGGCTCCGGCGCCTGCAGGCCTTTGCTAAAACTCCCCTTACACGCGCAGTCTAGCAATGAAGTTAGCAAAGCCGCTAGCAAAGACCCGGTCTGTTTGCTCACGGCCGACCACTTCGGCCCCGGCGCCGCACAACGCAATAAAATCCGACGTTTACAAGAACACAGATTGCTTGCTGGTTGCTTGATGAGTTGCTGCCGCTCGGGCTCAGTGGCCCGCCGTGGAGATCGACTTCATGCACATTTTCAGCTACCTGGAAGACAAAACGTTGCTTGATGAGTACTGGCGTGGCAGCCTCGGCGATGCTCCCGCACAGTGCCTGATGATGGAGGACGCGCACACATGACCACAGACATCAGCGAAAAGGGACTTGAATCTATCATCGTGCGAGCGATGACCGGTCATACCCACCTGTTGTCACCGCCCCATGAGGCCGTGGCCAACTCGAACCCGGTCGCAGGTGGTACCGGATGGCTGCTGGGTAACCCAAAGCACTATGACCGCGAGTACTGCGTCGACCTGGTGCAGTTGCGGGGCTTTCTTACCGCCACCCAACCGAAAGTCGCCGAGCATCTGTCGCTGGACACCGACACGCCCATTCGCCGCAAGTTTCTGGACCGGCTGTGCAACGAGATCGGCAAACGTGGGCTCATCGATGTGTTGCGCAAAGGCATTCGCCATGAGCAACACGCCGACATTCGATTGTTCTACGGCACTCCTTCGCCCGGAAACGCTCGCGCCGAGCAGCTTTACGCCCTGAACCGCTTCTCGGTGACGCGACAGCTGGCCTATAGCGCCGACGAAACACGCCATTCACTGGATTTGGGCCTGTTCATCAACGGATTGCCCGTCGCGACGCTCGAGCTGAAGAATAGCCTTACCAGGCAGACCGTGACTGACGCGGTACAGCAGTACAAACGCGACCGCACACCCAAAGACAAACTCTTCGAGTTTGGCCGGTGCGTGGTGCACTTTGCCGTTGATGACCACGAAGTGCGCATGTGTACCGAGCTTTGCGGCAAAGACTCGTGGTTTCTTCCATTCAATCAGGGACACAACGATGGCGCAGGAAACCCACCCAACCCGAACGGCCTCAAAACAGAATACCTGTGGAGAGAGGTGCTCACTCCCGCGGGACTCACCGATATTCTGGAAAATTATGCCCAGGTTACCGATGAGAAGGACTCCAGAACTGGCAAAACAAAGCGCCGTCAGGTGTGGCCCAGGTATCACCAGCTACGACTGGTTCGACAAGCGCTGCAGGACGTGCGCGAAAACGGCGTTGGCAAGCGGTACCTTGTTCAGCACTCGGCCGGCAGCGGAAAATCCAACTCCATTGCATGGCTGGCCCATCAGTTGATTGGGCTGCGCCGCGACGGCAAAGAAATCTTCGACTCTGTCATCGTGATCACAGACCGCCGAATTCTCGACAGTCAGCTGCAGGCGACCATCAAACAGTTCATGCAGGTTGGCGCCACCGTCGGCCACGCCGACCACTCTGGTGACCTGCGTCGCCTGATTGAGCAGGCAAAGAAAATCATCGTCTCTACCGTTCAGAAATTCCCACATATTCTGGACGAAATCAGCAGCGCTGCGGGCAAGACCTTTGCGATCATCATCGACGAAGCTCATTCCAGCCAGGGCGGCAGACACTCGGGCGCCATGAATCAGGCACTGCACTCATCCACGCCCACCAGTAGCGAGAGTGACGACAACACGCCCGACCCGGAAGACACCATCAACGCCGCGCTCGAAAAGCGAATGACCAGCCGCAAGCTGTTGTCCAACGCCAGTTACTTCGCGTTCACCGCCACACCCAAGAGCAAGACCCTGGAGATGTTCGGTGAGCCGCTGCCGGCAGATGCCGAGGGTAATATCGGGCATAAGCCCTTCCACTGTTACACCATGAAACAGGCAGTCGAAGAAGGGTTCATTCTGGACGTGCTAAAGTCGTATTTACCAGTCGAAAGCTACTACAGGCTGGTCACAAAAACAGAAGCAGACCCTGAGTTTGACACGAAGAGAGCGCGTAAAAAGCTGCGCAAATATGTGGAAGGTCATGGGCACGCCATTCGCGTGAAAGCCGAGATGATGGTCGACCATTTTCATGAGCAGGTATTGGCCCCGGGAAAGATTGGCGGCGAAGCACGCGCGATGGTGATTTGTAATGGCATCGAGCGCGCTACTGAGTATTTTCGCGCCTTTAATGCCTACCTTCTGGAACGCAAAAGCCCGTACAAGGCCATCGTAGCGTTCTCGGGCGAGCATGACTTCGGCGACGGCAAGGTGACGGAAGCCGTTCTCAATGGCTTTCCCAGCAACGATATTGCCGACAATATCCGGATGGATCCCTATCGCTTTCTGATTTGTGCCGACAAATTCCAGACGGGCTATGACGAACCGCTGCTGCACACCATGTATGTGGACAAGCCTCTCGCCGGTATCAAGGCAGTGCAGACGTTGTCGCGCCTGAATCGCGCCCACCCGAAGAAATATGACTGCTTTGTGCTGGATTTTCAGAACAACGCCGAAAGCGTGACGCAGGCTTTCCAGGACTATTACCGCACCACACTACTGGCCGAAGAGACCGACCCAAACAGATTGCACGACCTGCAGGCTTCGCTCGATAATGCCGAAGTGTATACACCTGAGCACATCACTCACGTGGTCGAGCTTTTCCTGCGCGGCGCAGCAAGAACGGAAGCCGTTGATCCTGTTCTGGATGTTTGCGCCGCAATGT
>JAGWVZ010000254.1 GCA_018970625.1 Myxococcales bacterium
GTGTTTTCGCTGCGCGAGGCCGAGCGGATCGCGATGCAGGAGATCGCTGCACGAGGCATTCCGCCCGACATGGCGCGTGACCTGCTCACCAGCACCATGGAGCGCGGAATCGACGAGGTCGCCCGGTTGCTCAGCAAAGAGCCCGACGACTTTCACCCGCTGTTCCGCACCTCCCTTCCGCTGGCTGCCTTTTTCTTTCTGGCGACAACTGTCATTCCATTCGGAACGCTGGTGGCGTCGTTTGACCTTTTCGCCAGTGACCTGCGGGCACGTTCGTTCTGCTTTTCCACCCTGCGGTACCGGCGCCGCGATATTCTACTGGGCCGAGTGATCGCGCACACGGCGACGCTGGCCGTGGCGAACAGCATCGCAGCGGCCATCATCGTGGTCATGTCAGGGGCGCTGCTCACGAATTTTCAGTTGGGTTCGGCCCTGCAAGGGGCGGCCTGGTGCTCGTTCCTGCTGCTGTTCATGTGCGCCGCGTTCGTCGCCATCTCGGCCTTCGCCTCGGTGAGCACGCGACGGCCCGGCGTGGCGCTGGCGATGGGCTTCGCCATTTTTCTGCTGATGGCATTCGTCAGGATTCCCGGCGCGCTGGTAGGCCTGCTGAGCCCCGAATGGCAATGGATGGCGCACGTACCCCGACTGGTACCGTGGGGCTGGTACGGCGGCCTGTGGAGCAGTCACCCGGGCGAAACCGCGCTCTCGCTGGCGGTCTATAGCGCATACGCGGCAGGGTTTGCGCTTCTGGCGCTGAACCGCTTCTCGAAGGAGGACCTGTGAACGCACCCGTGGTTGTCTGTCGGCAGGTGGTGAAGCAGTACGGAGCGCAAAGGGCGCTGGACGGACTGAACCTGGAGGTGCCTCAGGGGGCCATCTTTGGGCTGCTCGGGCCCAACGGCGCTGGCAAGAGCACCGCTTTCGGCGTCATGTGTGGCTGGCTTCAGGCGACCAGCGGCGAGACCGAAGTGCTGGGCACCCCGAGCCGCGAGCTGTGGCGAGTGGCCGGACGTGTCTCGGCGCTGCCGCAGGATGCCTCTTTTCCTCCGCAACTGGCGATTCGCGAGCAGCTGGCGATGTATGCACGGGCGGGCGGAATGACCGCGACCACCGCGCTTCAGGAGGCCGATCGCACGCTGGCGCTCGTCAAGCTACACGACGCCGGACACAAACGCGGCAGCCAGCTCTCGCACGGCATGCACAAGCGCGCCGGGCTGGCGCAGGCGCTGCTGGGGCGGCCCGAGGTCATCTTTCTGGACGAGCCCACATCCGGCCTTGATCCCGTGACCGCTCGAGAGATCAAAGACCTGATCGCGTCGCTCCGTTCGCACGCGACCGTGATCGTTTCATCGCACAACCTCTCGGAAGTACAGGAGATTTGCTCGCATGGCGCGATCCTCGATCACGGCAGACTCGTCGCGTATGGCACCATCGCCGACCTGACCCGCCAGGGAGCCGAGGTCACGATCCACGTGCGTGACCTGGCGGCAGCGACCATCAGGCGCCTGTGCGAGCGCTTTGGCAACGGCAACGTGCAGGCCGAACCCTCGTCGCCCACGCTCCGCATCCGTTTCGCTTCCACCGAGGACCCCGCCGGCATCAATCGCGATGCGCTGCGTATTCTTCTGGATACCAACACGCCGGTTCTGGGCCTGAGCGCTGGCACGTCGCTCGAACGGGCATTCATTGACCTGACAAAGGCAACCGCAGCCGGCCCTGCGCGCTCAGCCTGACGCCGCCTGGCTCAACGCGTTCGCAAGCGCCCAAACCCAACACATGGTTCAGGGCGTGGCCACGCCCTGTCCATGGGTGCCTGAACCCAGAGCGGCGCACGCATTCTGCTGGGCGTTGCGACCATCAGACGTCGGCGATCAGCACGCAGTTTCCCTGTCGAGGAGCCCGACAGAGCACATCGCCACCGTCCGACCAGATCAACGACCGACCCGAAAACTCCACGTCGCCGTCCATGCCCCACGTGTTCGCGGCGATCATGACCCCGGACCACGGAAAGGTGCGCTGACGCCAGTACTGCAGCACATCGAAGCCTTCCTCGATCCAGTTGGTCAGGAACCACAGCTGCTGGGGCTGATGCTCGCCAAGAAAGCGCCGAAAACCTTCGTCGTTCAGGTCCATACAGATGCCGACGGCCGACACCGCCGCTCCGGTATCGATCGCCACGCGGCGGTTTCCCGGCTCGGCCCACTGCTCGTCGAGCAGGTACAGCATGACTTTCCGGTACGTTGTCACGAGCGACCCGTCGGGC
The DNA here is from genome assembly GCA_018970625.1 of Myxococcales bacterium. The sequence goes on from JAGWVZ010000254.1 coordinate 2,264, forward strand.
CCAATCACCAGCGCAGAGTTGTAGAGCACGCCCTCGAACGACTCGGCGAATCCGACCGTGATCCAGCTGCTGTATCGCCTGGCGATCTGTGAGAAGGTGGCAAAAGTGGGACCGTCGGCTGGCTCAGCCAAAGGCCGAATCGCGTCTGCAGAAGGCCAGACATAGCCTTGAATGGCCATCTCGGGACAAACGATGACACCGGCCCCGTCATCAGCGGCCTCGATGACCAGCGACGCCAGCGCCGAACGCGCGTCGGCCGGGCGGAACTTGGGAGGCTTGAACTGAATTGCGGCAACTCTCATGGACGCGCAGGGTAGTGCCAAACCGCAGCGCGAAACAAGCCCCCAAGTTGACCAGATCCATGCACAACGATAGCGTTGGCGGCCTCGGGCCAACTCTGACGGTGTCGCGTACCCGTGCACGCGCGCTCCACAGCCGGAAAAGCGTCATGTCACACCCTGAATCTCGTCACCTCGTCGGCCTGCTTGGGCTGACCATGTTGCTGCTGAGCGCTTGCGGGCGCACACCCACGCTCGATGAATCAGCGGATAGCGGAGCCGACGTGCTCGCTGATACAGGAGCAGATGGAGGGGGTGAGGTCGGCGTTTGCCCGGGTTCGCCGGGTTGTGGTGAGCAGTGCACCAACGAGCTCGATGACGACGGCGACGGTCTGCTGGATTGCGCCGACGGCGATTGCGTGATCGACGATGCCTGCGTGGTGAGCGGCTGCCCCGACCTCTCACTCGGGTCGTTTCTGGGCGATCCCCTCGTCAGCGGCACGACCGTGGGTGCGGGGGCTGACATCAGCTCGTCGTGTGCAGGCGACCTGGCCAATGATGTCACCTACATCTGGCAGGCTCCCTCAGATGGCCGCTATCTGGCTCGCGTGACGTCGGGTGACTATTTGCCCGTGATTTCGGTGCGCAGCGGCTCGTGCACGGGCACGGAGCTGGACTGTGCGGGCAACAGCGACACGCCTGAGGTCACTTTCGAGGCGCAGGCCGGTCAGCTGTACGTGCTGGTGGTGGACGGGGTGCGAGGTACAGCCGGTAGTTTCGTGTTGTCGTTGGTTCGGAAGGACGACGTAACAGCCGAGATCTGTTTCAACGGCCTCGATGATGACCAGAACGGCCTGTTCGATTGCGACGACCCGGCGTGCTCGTTTGCACCCGACTGCCAGATCGCGGTCGAGATCTGCGGCGACGGTTTAGACAATGATTTCAACGGGCTGGCTGATTGCCAGGACCCTTTTTGTCAGGGCGTCCCTGAATGTTTCGGCGTCGAGGCGTGCTTCAATGGCGAAGATGACGACGCCGATGGCGCCATCGACTGCGAAGACGAAGAGTGCCAGACCACACCATTCTGTGGGGCGGTTCGCGAGGACTGTTTCAACGGCTTCGACGACGATGGAAATGGACTGGTCGATTGCGACGACCCGTTCTGCCTGCAAACCGGGCAGTGTGAAGGGCGAACCGAAGACTGCTTCAATGGATTTGACGATGACCTGGACGGGCTCATCGACTGTCAGGACCCCTTCTGCATTGAGACAGGCCAGTGCGAAGGACGGCCCGAAGACTGTTTCAATGGCTTCGACGACGACGGCAATGGACTGGCAGACTGCGACGACCCCTTCTGTGTCGACTCGGGCATCTGCGAGGGCATCGAGCTCTGCTTCAACGGCATCGACGACGACGGCAACGGACTGACAGACTGTGAAGATTCTGTCTGTGCCTCTCGTCCGGAGTGCGGCGGCACATCGTCCGAAATTTGCAACAATCGGTTCGATGACGATGGCGACGGGCGGATTGACTGCCGCGACCCTGACTGCGCCGGCAGCCGCCTCTGCGCGAGGCCCGAGATTTGCGATAATCGGTTCGATGACGATAGCGACCGACTCATTGACTGCGCCGACTCGGATTGTGCAGCCGCGCCGAGCTGCTCAACGGCTTCCGAAGACTGCCTGAACGACCTCGACGACGATGGGGACGGGCGCATCGATTGCGTCGACCCCGACTGCGCCGGCAACCGCGCCTGCCTTGCCTCTCCCGAGGCCTGCGACAACGGCGTCGATGATGATCGCGACGGCTTCCTCGACTGCGGCGACCCTGATTGTTTTGCATCGCTGGCTTGCGCGGTCCCTGATAACGAAGACTGCGCCAACCGTCGCGACGACGATGGAGACGGTTTTGCGGATTGTGGAGACCCGGACTGCCAGCGGGACCCACGGTGCGTCGCGCCCGCCGAAGTCTGTGACAACGGTCGCGATGACGATGGCGACGTTCTCACCGATTGCCGCGACCCGCAGTGCCTGACCAACCCGGTCTGCTCGTTTGGCGTCGAGTTCTGCGGAAACGGCTTCGACGATGACTTCAATGGGTTCACCGACTGCGCCGACCTGGCATGCGTCGAAGACCCCAGCTGTGCCGAACCGACCTTCGAGGACTGTTTCAATGGCCTCGACGATGACTTTAACGGGTTCATCGACTGCGGTGACCCCGCATGCTTCGGTCTGCCCGAGTGCGGAACGACAGGTAGCGAAATCTGCCTGAACGGGTTCGATGACGACTTCAACGGGCTCATCGACTGCGAAGACCCCGTCTGTGCAGGTTCCCCGGATTGCGAACTCAGCGCCGAGGTCTGCACCGACCGCATTGACAACGATGGCAATGGCCTGGTGGATTGCGCCGATCCCGCCTGTGCCGACGACACGGTCTGCATTCCCCAACCCTGCCCTGCAACCGTGCTCGGCTCACGTCTGGGCGAGGTCGCGTCGGGTCGTACGCTCGGTAGTCCGAATACATACTCGGGCACTTGCGGTGGTGCGCAGGCGCGAGAAACGACCTTCGAATGGACCGCCCCGGCACCGGGCAACTATCGCATCTCCATCAGCAGCGCAGACTACGACACGCTCTTGTATGTGCGCCTCGGCAACTGCGAGGGCCGAGAGATCGCGTGCAACGACGACGACCCTACGGTTGGCATACGGTCTGCGGTCACCATCTCTGCTCGTGCGGGCGCAACCTTCGTCATTTTCGTGGATGGCTTTGGGCCCGATGAAGGAAACTTTGTCCTGAACATCACGGCAGTCGATAGCGCGACAACGGAGGTCGGCCGTTGCACGGACGGAATCGACAACGACCGCGACGGCGTTCGTGATTGCGCCGACACCGACTGCGCCGCCGATGTGGCCTGCCGACCCGGCGAAGTGTGCACCAACGAAGTCGATGATGACCGCGATGGTGCGATCGATTGCGCAGACCCGGACTGTCGAGGCACGGATGCCTGTGCTTCAGCGACCGAGATTTGCACCAACCGAATCGACGACAACGGCGACGGACTCATCGACTGCGAGGACCCTGCGTGTATCGCCGCCGACGGTTCCTGCGTGGTCGTTGAGATTTGCGCAAATGGCGAAGACGACGACCTGAATGGTCGCATCGACTGCGACGACCCTGCATGCGCGATGAGCCCGGACTGCATGGTGGCGCCCGAAGTGTGCAACAACAGTCTCGA
>JAGWVZ010000255.1 GCA_018970625.1 Myxococcales bacterium
GGGGAGGATGTACTGGGTCGGCTTGCGGATACAGCCCGCGCCTGCGAGACCCGCAAGACCCATCGAGGCCCCGACGAGACCAAGGAAGCCTCGACGACTAACGGCATCCAGCTCCAGCTCAGGCGCTCCATCCGGAAACTCGCGCTCAACCTGAGCACGAAACTCAGGTGTCTGCGCCAGCTCTTCGAGACTGCGCCAGTACTTCTTCTCGTTCATGCTGCGTCCAGTGCTGCTCATCGGTGACACCCCGAGCAATGCTGAGGCGGGTTAACCTCACGCGTGCGAGCCGGGTCTTCGCTCGGCACATAGGCCGCAGCGTCCTCCTCACTCCACGCCATGTTTGTGATCTGGTCGAGCGGCCGAAGGTTGGGCTCAGGATTACGGTGACACTCCAGACACCAACCCATGCTCAACGGCTCATGCTGATACACGACCGGCATCTGGTCGATACGCCCATGGCAGGACGAACAACCCACGCCAGCGGCCAGGTGAGCCGAGTGATCGAAGTAGGAGTAGTCGGGCAGCATGTGCACCTTGACCCACTCAATCGCCTCGCCCGACGCATACGTATCACGCACCAGCGCAAGACGCGGCGACTCCGGCAATACGTTCACGTGGCAGTTCATGCACGTCTGCTGCGGCGGCACAGCTGCAAAGCCGGCGCGCTCCACCGTGTTATGACAATACCGACAGTCCATCCCAAGGTCGCCGGCATGTAGCTGGTGCGAAAACGCCACCGGCTGAACAGGCGCGTATCCCACGTCCGTAAACTTGGGGGAAAACCAGTACCAGACACCTAGCACCACTCCAATCAGGCCCAACGGCAATGCCGCGCCCAACAAGAGAGGTACTTGGTTTGTCCATCGAGGAAATATCTGCGCCACAGGATAACCTCTAGCAGGAACCGCCCGTCAAGGGCACTTCGAAGGCGGCCGGGGACACCGTGCTGCGTTCGCATCTTCTGATTCGCAACCACCATCGGGTGGCGCACGTTGATTCTTCTCTGATCAGGTATTCCCGCAAGCGGCTTCACTCCGCAGGGGACACATGACGTACCTCAAATCCATTACTCTCAGCACCGACATTGTTACCTGAGGCACCTCACGGGCACTTTCGGCCGCGGAGATGCTAACACCGCAGGGCCCGTAGAGCAATACTTTTCACCTCGATATTGCGGGTCGCCCACAACACAATTTTCCTTCATGATTCCATGTAGTTACCACATCGCAAATGTCGACCACGCGTGTCCTCATTTGCTCCCCTCACGCGTCTCCCGAAACAGCGACTCGACGCGGTGCGCGATCTCACGACGGGCATGCGCATCCGAAGCATGAAACACGCCCCGAATCCGCTCCTGCCGGTCGATCAACGACAAGGAACCCCACAACTCAGACGCCGTATGCACCAGCTCATGCCGCAACCCCCGCTGCACGCGAAGTCCTGAACTCAGCCGCTCCATCGCGTCACCCGACTCCGGGCCGCCAACACAACGGCCCTCACGGGCGGCACACCAGCGTTCCAGCTGACGGCCAAACTTGTCGTCCCGTACACGGTACACCCGCCACTCCACGGCGTGACCCGCCTGTTCCATCAGCACCGCCGTCTTTAGCACGGCGCGACCCTGAGCGGACGTACAGCGCCCTGCTTCACCGCACCAGACCGCCAGCGTGATGACGCCCTGTCCGCCCGCATCGGAAGGCGCCAACCCAAGGTCCGGCGGCGGCGCCGCGACGCGGCTGAACACTGGACGGAACCAGGGAAGCACCACCATCCCCAGTACGAACGCCCACACCCACGGGGATTTCCACAGCGCAGGGGGGGCCTCCGGTGAAGGCGTGGTGCTCATCGAATCACCACATCGAGCGCCAGAGCGACCGTGAGCACCGGGAGATAGACGAGCGACGCCAGAAAGAAGCTGCGCGCCCACTGAACGCCTGCTCCCGGCTCAAAACCTCGCGCCGAAAGAATGAAAAACCAGATGCCGAGCACGGACGCGGTGAAGAAATACACGAACTGCGCGGCTCCCAGTGGAATCAGCATCAGGCTAACCGGAAACATCAGCAGGGAGTAGACAACAGACTGCACCTTCGCCACCTCGATACCACGCACTACGGGTACCGTCTTGATGCCAGCCGCCTGATAATCACGAAACCGATACAGCGCGATCGCAAGAAAATGAGGCAGCTGCCACAGGAGAAGAATCAGGAACAGCACCACCCCGACCGGGTCGATCCGATCGGTGGCGGACGTCCAGCCGATCAGGGGCGGCATCGCACCGGGGATGGCGCCAATGGCCAGGGCCTGAGGAGTCACGCGCTTTAGCGGGGTGTACACAAACACGTAGGAACCAAGCGCGATCATCGACAGAATCGACGTCAGCGGATTCACCCCGTGCCAAAGGACCCAGAACGAGGCACACCCCGTGAGCACGCCAAACGTCAGCGCCGTAGCGACATGCATGCGACCCGACGGGAGCGGACGATTGCGCGTTCGTACCATCGCTTTGTCGCCTTCGCGCTCGATGACCATGTTCAGGGCGTTGGAACCGACCACCGACAGCGCTGTACCGAGCATCGCCCACGCGATCGTTTGCCACCCAAAGCCGGGCTGAAGCTCGGCGCCTGTCGCCCATGCGTAGGCCATGGCACCCGCGGCCGTGAACAGGCACATGGCCGTGATGCCAGGCTTCGCCAGCGTCACGAAGTCCTTCAGCATTCCAGGGGGTTGACCGGACTCTGCCGGTTCGCTCCCGGACGACTCGGGTGCGCCATCGATGGGGTCGTCCGCAGGGCTCATACCGAAGCCTCGGATGTCAGGCCGACACCAGACCCGGCGATGCTGGCCCGAGCCGGCTCTGCACCCATCGACGCAAGGACCGCGATCAGACTGAGCCAGACCCCGTTGCCGACAGCCAGATGCACAAGCTGCATCCATCCGGGGGCGTTGAGCGCCACGTTGACAAATCCTACGACCACCTGTGCGACAACAAATGCCAGCATCCAGAAAGCCGCAGCGCGCGTGCGACCACTAAACTGGTCTGCCACTCGCTGCGCCCAGGCGATCATCACCATCGCGACGGCCACCGCCATCAGCGGGTGCACCAGACGGAGTAGCATCGGATAAGGGGTGTCGGCGTAAGGGTCCGCTGTCACGTGCTCGACCATGGTCTGCCCGGGCAGCGCCGGAAACAGGGTCTGGCCAAGCGCCGAAACGGCTCCGGTCATCGAGATCAGCATGAAACCTGCGACGATCCCCTTCCCCACAACCGCCAGCGTACCGTGCTGCGTCAGCGTCCGGTGAGCCGGGAATCGCGCATTCCACGCCAGCATGCCAATGCCACCCATCAGAACAAACGTGTTCACCAGATGCAGCGCCATCCACCCTGCCCGATAATACGACGCATTCTCGGCGACGTACTCCAGCAGCACAATGCCCGCTCCAATCAGGGCTTCGGTGACAATGAACACGATCGACACGCGGGCCGGCGAGCGCGCTGGATGCCCCTTGGGCGTCGTTCGGAACACGGCAACCGCGACCCCGATCACAATCCAGAGACACAGACCGCTCGTCAGCCGGTGCGTGTACTCGATGAGTGACTCGATACTGGACCCGAGCGGCACGATGTCGCCGTGGCACGTCGGCCAGTGTTGACCGCAGCCAGCACCTGAACCCGTAATCCGCACCACCGCGCCGAACAGAATCACAAACAGCGTGTACAACCCCATCAGCCAGATGCTCCACTGCACCTTCGGCGATAGCGGTGTCCATGGAACGGCTGCGCTCATGGCGCGGCCTCGCTGGCTGCGATGTCGCGAACAATCTCGCAGTATGCGTCGATGGTTCGGTACGCGTTCGCGCACGCTTCCTTGTTCACGTTTCGGCGCACACCCCGGGCTCGACACTCTGGCACACCAAACTCCGTCGTGTAGGAATTGTCGACGATGGCATGACAGAAGTTGTTTCGGTCCTGTGTATCCATGCAGAGCCCGATGACGCGCTCGACGTACATGTCACACATCGTCTTGATTCCCTTGCACTGGCGCGTCCACTCCAGCGTCGCGTCCACACACTCTTCGGGCGACAGCGGGCGTTCATGCCAGGCTTGAGGCGACGTCGGTACAATGCCACGGTCGGGGTCGCCGATCGTGTCGCGCACATAGGCCAGCGTCTTGCTGTACTGAAGGAACATGTAGGTGGCCAACAGCATGGACATGCCGAAGACCGCACCCAACACGATGCCTGCACCGCGCCAGCCCGAATCGTTCTCAGGAGGCGAGGAGGGGTTCATCGACGAGGAGGCCGGGGCCGGACTTGTCATGTTGACCATCAGTCACAGGAGAGCGCGCAACGATGTCTGACCGGTGTTGCGGCAGTGGGGCCTAATGCCGAACCCCGCGAATGTCCACCCCGTTCCGGCTGTCTCACGCGTCAGGAAGCGATGTTGCAGGGCGGTAGCCTGCATCAGCGCAGGCGCCAGGCCGCATGCGAGAATTGCGCTCCAACCCGCCTGAACAGGGACTCCAACACCTCCTGGTCGAGCCCGTCAAAAGCTGCCTCGTGATTCGAATCCACGTCAAAGACAGCGAGCAAGGCACCATCGGGCGCAAGCACAGGGACCACGATCTCACTCCGCGTGCTGGACGCACACGCGATGTGGCCCGGAAAGAGCTCTACGTCGGGGACCAGCTGAGTCTGCCTCGTGCGGGCAGCAGCACCGCAGACACCGCGGGCAACATCAATCCTCAGGCAGCCCAGCGTACCCTGATAAGGCCCGACGATCAGCAGTGACTCCGATACCGCGCGGTAGAATCCCGTCCAGTGCCACCAGTCAAACGCATGCGAGAGCTCGCAGGCGATGGTCGCCATCGCAGCGACCCAGTCATCTTCGCCGTCCAGCACCGCGTCGATCGCGGCGATGACGTCCTCGTAGCGCGCCGCTCTCTCGGCAGGTGAAGCACCGAACGAAAGGGGTGGCAAGAAAGACGTGGTGGGTTCTTCGTGACTCATGGTCTGCCTCTCCGAGCCGTCAATCCACCGGATCAGACGCGCGATTGGGCTGCCAGAGCGCTTCTGGCATACCCGTGAGGTAGCATGCGTATCTGGACCAGACAAAGAACGCATCGCTGAGGCGATTCAGGTAGGCCACGGCAAGCGGGTCGAGCTCGGTGACCCGACTCAGCTGCGTCGCCAATCGCTCAGCGCGCCGGCAGATGGTGCGGCACTGATGCAGTTCGACGTTCAGGCGTCCGCCGCCGGGCAGCACAAAGCTACGGAGCGGTTCGAGCGCGTCATTGGCCCGGTCCATTTCCGCCTCCAGCCAATCCACGTCCGACTGAACAACCCGAGGCTGTTTCGGATGGAGGTCTTCAGGCAGCGTGGCAAGCAACGAGCCCAGATTAAACAGCTGATGTTGTACGCGCGTCAGGCTGCGCCCCAGACGCTCCCATTCCACGAGCGCCGGGTCACCTGTGGGTGAATCTGCCAGCGAATGCCCGATGGTTTCATCGAGCGTCTGTCGAGCGGCGCCAACAAAGGCGTTGAGCTCGTCCACGGTGCCGTAGGTGTCAATGCGCAGGTCGAACTTGTCGACCCGCTGTCCGCCTACGAGCGAGGTGGTGCCTTCGTCCCCTTTTCGAGTGTACACTCGATTGATGGCAACGCGTTCCGGGTTATTGAAGCGAGGGGCGTCGGTGGACACGGTTTTTCCCTGGTGAAGACGGAAGTGGAGAGGACTGCCGACTAAGACGCAGGGAATGGTGTCAGGGTTCGCGGCAG
>JAGWVZ010000256.1 GCA_018970625.1 Myxococcales bacterium
GGTGTCGTACGAGCGATCGGTACAGGCGACCTTGTAACGGGTGGTGATGTCGTCGCAGGCGTTCTCGTCTGCAGCGTCGTCGCCGTAGCAGATGCTGGGGGTTTCGCCGTTCGAGGAGCCGACAGCGCAATCGCAGCCTTCGACAACGCGGTCGAGGGTGCTGAAGAGGTCGTCGAGAGCGATGTAGCCGCCGAGACGTGCGCCACCGTACTCTTCGCCGTCGATGTCGATCTGCTGGGTGTCGGTGATGGTCTCGACCGTGGTGCCGAGAGCAGCTTCCAGACGAGCGCCCTGAATGGTCAGCTCGACGGTGCCAAGACCGGGCAGGAGGCTGTCAAGCGGGAGCGAGAGCAGGAAGCGCTCGCCGGGGCTTACGAATGCGCCGGTAGCGGAGTCGTAGGTGCCGCGGTTGAACTGGATGAGCGAGCCCAGGTTGTACGCGAGGGGCTCGACCACGAAGGTGCCGTTGCCGGTGGACCAGTCGTCGTAGGTGCCGTTGGGAGCGCCGTCGTTGTCGGAGTCGGTGCTGCCGATGAAGAAGTGGAGGCGAGCCGCCGGGTCGCTGGCGAAGAATGCGTCAGCGCCGTCGCGGTACTCGGCGAGGAGCACGATGGTGCCGTCTTCGAGAGCGCCGGCGAGGGTCTCGTCGAGGTCACCGCCGCCGAGCAGCGAGCCAGCGAGCGACGCGATGGTGCCGAGGCCGTTGTCGACGAAGCCGTCGCCATCGACGTCGTAGCAGCATACGGTGCCGGCTTCGCCCGCAGCGACCTGCTCTTCGGTGAACGACGAGCCGTTGGGGATCTGGCCGCCGAGCTGAAGGCGGTTGACATAGGCCCAGGTGTCGGACGGGACGTACTCTTCGATCGGAACGCCGGCTTCGACGCAGGCGCCATCTTCGCACACGGTGCCTTCGGGGCAGAGTGCCGGGTCATCTTCGCAGGTCGGCTCGGTGTTGCACACGACGTTGGTCGCGCAGTCTTCGTCGGCGCAGTCCACGTTACCGTCGCCGTCATTGTCCACTTCGTCGCCGCAGACCGTCTCGGTGGTCGGGCCGGTGTCGGGGGTGACGTCGGGCTCGGGGGTGGTGTCGGTCGTGTCGGTGCCGGCGTCGGGCTCGGGGGTGGTGTCGCCGCCGCTGCCATCGGTGCCGGTGTCGGGCGTCGGGGTGGTGGAGTCCGTCGTGGAGGAGTCATCGCCGCAGGCGACGAAGAATGCGGAAGCGAACATGGCAACAAGAATGCGGTTCTTCAACATGAGAGAGACTCCTTGGGTGTCCGATGTGGACGGTGAGGTACGGGGAAGACGAGGCGATCGGGCGGGGTACCCCGAGCACGATCTGCTCGACCCGGGAACTTTCGCGGCGGAACCTATAGCAAGTGCGAGTGCGAATCAAGCAACGCTGTATGGACAATAAAAATTCGCGCGGCGCGCAGATGCAGGGAGCAATGAATAGGTGCAAGCGCTGGTCAACCGAGTGGCGTTTTCGCCGAGGTCACCCCGGGACAGCTCCGGGTGCAACGTTGATGCGACTACGGAACCTGTCCGGGCGACCCGGTACGCTCTGCTGCATGGCGCTTTCTCTGGAGCGTGCTGGCCAGTGTTGTACTCCCCGGACGAATTCCCTGAGGTGAGCGCATTGTAGACTCTTGCTGGTCGGTGCAGGTGTGTTGAGGTCGGCTCATGTCAGACGCGCAAGGGGAGTGTTCCGGGCTTGACGTGCGACCGCCCCTCGGGTGTTCTGCCGTGGGGTGGGGTTGTCCGCCGCCCTGCGATCCATGTCCCGGGTAGTGCACCATGTCCGACTTCATCCATCTTCACGTCCACAGTCACTTTTCGCTCCTCGACAGTACCGTGAAGCTGGGCGACCTGCTGAAGCGTTGCAAGGAGCTGGGCATGGATGCTGTCGCGGTGACCGACCATGGCAACCTGTTTCACTGCGTCGAGCTTCAGTACGCTTCCAAGGAATCCGGGGTACGGCCGATCTATGGCGTTGAGGTGAACGTGGTGCCCAATCGGCGTGAGGCGGGCCAGGCGTTGCGGCCGTGCCACCTTGTGCTGCTGGCTGAGAATCTGGAGGGGTACAGGAACATGGTGCGGCTGGTGTCGCTGGCGTCGCTGCGCCCCCTGGACAGGAATGGTCGGGCGGTCGTAGACCATGGCGATCTGCGGGAGTTTTCAGCCGGCCTGATCGCGCTGTCTGGCGACCTGGGGGGTGAAATTCCTCAGGCGCTTTTGCGGGGCAAGCGCGAAGACGCGGAGTCACTATGTCGCAAGTACCTCGATATTTATGGCGAGGGAAATTTCTTTCTCGAAGTGGAACGACATGAAGGTTTGCCTGAGACGCTCGACATGTGCGAGCAGCTTCGTGAGCTTGGGCAGCGGCTGAGTATTCCACTGGTGGCGACCAATAACGTACATTACCTGAAACCCGGCGACCACGAGGCTCACGCCATTCTGATGTGTATCGGCATGGAGAAGCGCGTCGATCGGGAGACGCTGGGTAAAGTACCGCTGCAGTCCCTGTATTTGCGCGATCCGGCCGAAATGTTGGAATTGTTTGAGGATATGCCTGAAGCGATTCAGAATACCCGGCGTATTGCGGATCGCTGTCACGTAAAGATTCCCACGGGCATGAATTTCTTGCCGAGCTTCGAGGTGCCGGAAGGTTTCGACGAGCCAACTTACCTGCGACAACTCTCGCAGCAAGGTCTGGAGGCGCGCTTCGAAGAGTTTGCGCTGGCGGACAAGTCCGTGAACCGCGAGGAGTATCAGGCTCGTCTGGAATTCGAACTGAATGTCATTATCCAGATGGGTTTTCCGGGTTACTTTCTGATTGTTCAGGACTTTATCAACTGGGGAAAGCGCAAGGGCATCCCGGTGGGGCCGGGCCGTGGCTCGGGCGCCGGCTCTCTGGTGGCCTATGCGCTCGCAATTACCGATCTGGATCCGATTCCGTATGGCCTTCTGTTCGAGCGGTTCCTGAATCCGGAGCGCGTCAGCATGCCGGACTTCGATATCGACTTCTGCCAGAATCGCCGCGGTGAAGTGATTCGATATGTCGAAGAGAAATACGGCCAGGACAATGTCGGCATGATCATCACGTACGGTCAGTTGAAGGCGAAAGCGGTCGTGCGCGATGTGGCGCGCGTGCTTGGCCTTTCGTTTGCCGACAGCGACCGCCTCTCCAAGCTGATCCCCGAGGAGGTGGGCATCAAGCTCGCACAGGCGTACGAGCGCGAGGCTCGTTTGCGTGAAGCGGTCGCCGAGAGCGAAACCAACGGGTTCTTGTACAATATTGCACTGGCGCTCGAGGGAAATAACCGGAATACCGGCATTCACGCTGCGGGAGTGGTCATTTCACAGGATAAACTCTGGGAATATGTGCCCGTATTGCGGGGCGCCGATGGTGAATTGATCACGCAGTTCGCCAAGAACGAAGTCGAGCAGGCGGGTCTTGTGAAGTTCGACTTTCTGGGTCTGAAGACCCTCACGGTGATCGATGACGCAGTGCGCCTGGTGAATCGTGACAAATCGGCAGACAAGCAGCTGGACTTCAGGCGAATCTCGTTTGACGACCCCAGGGTCTATGAGACCATCAAGTCAGGAGAAACCACCGGTATTTTCCAGCTGGAATCCAGTGGTTTCCAGCGCCTGATGCGTCAGCTGAAACCTGACTGTTTCGAGGACGTGGTGGCGGCGGTGGCTCTGTATCGCCCGGGCCCCCTGGGTTCCGGTATGGTGGAGCAGTTCACGGACTGTAAACATGGCCGCCGTGAAGTGGTGTACCCGCACCCGTCGCTCGAGAAGATTCTGGCTGAGACGTACGGCGTGATTGTGTATCAGGAACAGGTCATGCAGGTGGCGCAGATCCTTGCCGGTTATACGCTCGGGGGTGCCGACCTGCTGCGTCGCGCCATGGGTAAAAAGAAGCCGGAAGAGATGGAGAAGCAGCGAGCCACCTTCGTGGCAGGTGCAGCCGCCAACCATGTCTCCGCTGAAAAAGCCAACGAAGTCTTCAACCTGATGGAGTACTTCGCAGGGTATGGATTTAACAAGTCGCACTCGGCCGCCTACGCGGTGCTGACGTTTCAGACCGCGTACCTGAAAACACATCATCCGACTGAGTTTTATGCCGCGTTAATGAGCAATGACGCCAACTCGACCGAGAAGGTGGTTCGTTACATCGTGGATGCCCGCAGCCGTAACATCCGCGTTTTACCGCCGGATGCGAATTTCTCTGACCACACATTCAGTGTGGCCGAAGGGGCGATTCGCTTTGGATTCAGCGCGATCAAGGGCGTGGGTTCGGGTCCCATCGACGCTATTGTGGAGGCGCGCAGAGAGAAGCGATTCTCTTCTCTGACGGATTTCTGTGAGCGGGTGGACAGCAAACGTTGCAATCGGCGCGTGATTGAAACCCTGATCAAGTGTGGGTCGCTGGACTCGCTTTACCCCGGTGCAGCCCAGATCGCGACGCCTTCGCTGTCGCAGATTGGTAAATGGCGTGCTTCCCTCTTTGGTGCTCTTGATGGGGCGGTAGAGCGTGCACAGCAGAATCAGCGCGATCGAGAATCTGGACAGGCGAGCTTCTTCGACCTGTTTGGTGGCGGTGGAGCAGCCAGCGGGGTTGCCGATCCTGCGGACGTTTTTCCAGCGGACGTCAAGGCGTGGGATGCCCGCACGGTGTTGCAGCACGAGAAGCAGCTGCTGGGTTTTTATGTCTCCGGCCACCCGTTGGATCAGTATCGCAACGAGATTCACCGGTTTACCGACTGCAGCACCGCCACCATCGAGTCACAGCGCAACCGGGCCGAGGTACGAATGGGGTGCGTCATTACGGCGCGCCGCGAGCGCCCCGCCAAGAATGGCGATGGTCGCATGGCGTTTCTGACCCTGGAAGATCACTGGGGAGAAATCGAGGGCATTGTGTACCCGAAGGCCTATAACGAGGTCGCGTCATGGCTCGACAGCGATGAACCCCTGTTGGTTCAGGGGACGGTTCGCGTAGACACCGACGCCGAGGGTGAAGCTCAGGTACGTAAGGTCATCATTGAGCGTCTCATGCCCTTGTGGCAGGCTCGTACGGAAGCGGTCTCCCGAGCCCTGCTCCGCATTGATGGAGAGGGGTTTGACGCGGCAAGTCTGGAGAAGTTGTCGGTGATGGTGGAGGAGCATCGCGGTACCTGTAAACTGTCTGTGCTCTTGCGGTATGGGGCCGCTGATGTTGAACTGACACTGCCTCCGGATGTGATGATCTCGGCGTCGGACGAGCTGGTTGCTCGTGCGGTTGCGTTGTTCGGCGACGACGCGATCGTCTTTTCGTAGCGCGCTGAAAAGCGGGTGCGCCACACGGGGAGTGGTTCGCAAAAGCCGGTTGTGTGCAGCGACAGGTGCGCTTGACATCGACGGCGCAGCGGGTGAGAGAGTCGAGGCGTTGAAGCTTCAGGGCTGCAATTGCCCGACATCAAGGAGTGCCCGTGTCTGTGCCGACCATTCTCATTGCCGATGATAATCCGGATATCCGTTCGCTTTTGAGCGCTTTTTTTTCGGACTTCGAGTGTGAGCTCGTGGTGGCCAAAAACGGTGAGGAAGCGCTGGAGTCGGTGATTGTCGAGATGCCCGATCTGGTGCTTCTGGATGTGATGATGCCGGAAGTGAACGGTTGGGAGGTGTGCAAGTACATCAAGGAGCGCGACGCGTTGCGTGATATTCCCGTACTGATGCTGACGGCGATCGGACCCAAACTGAACAGCATGACGAGCCCTTTGTAT
>JAGWVZ010000257.1 GCA_018970625.1 Myxococcales bacterium
GTCACGGAACGAAAAACGATGGCGCTTATCGAACCCCGGCCATCAAACTACGCGGTCCAGCCATCTGGGAACATGGCTGGTACGGTACTCGAGCCGCCCGTCCTGACTCTCGGCCACCAACTCGGGCGCGTCTCCGCTATTGTCGAAAAGAAAAGCTCGATCGCTAACCGCAATTGCTGACGGTAACAGGTCCAAACTACGTTCGTAACGTGTTCGGACCTTTTCGTCGGGGACAAAGTGCCCACCCCGCGCCTGCCGTAACTGAACCCGTGCAATGTTGATATCGGGCGATTCGGTCGCGACATAATACAAATAAGTCCGTGCACCAGACAGTGACGCCCTGCGCAAAAACTCTGGCTTGGAGGAATGCGACATGACCGTTTCAAAAGCACACGGCCATCCCTGTCGCAAACATTGTTCTCGCGCAAACTCTACAACAATTCCAGGCCCATAACTGCTCTCGGGCGCCTCGCCCGCATGTACGGACCCCGACTCCCACTGAATACCGTTCAGAAATCGCGCATGCGGTTCAAACCTGTTCGTTTGCGGCGTTTGCACAAGAAACTGCCGCCACGCTGATTGCCAGTCATTCATGGCCGGTGAATCATCAAAGTGATGCACACCCATGCGACCCAGATTCCGCTCCACATCATCTGCGTTCAGGTACATACCCAGCCAGAACGATGAGCTCTGCCGCAGCATATCCAGGATCGTGCTTTTGCCCGAGCCATTCGGCCCAGCCAACATTCGAACGCGATTTCTCATGCGTGGCGAAAGTCGCGCGCCACAGTCCCCACGATAACCGTTCGGCGAGGCGCCAGCTGTCGTAGCACCTCAACCACCTCACCCTCTCGCACCCGCACGAGCTGATCGCCGCGGACCTCTACCAGCTCCACGGTGGTTTCCATGGCTGCCTCACGCGCCAGGCGAAGTGCACGAACCGCAACCCTCGCCAGCGACATTTCGTTGTTCGGGTGTCTTGATGAAGCGCTCGACATTGGCGTTCCTGAAAAAGATTCACCCCTGTCGAATAGAACGCTCCGGTCCTCGTGTAAAGAGTCGCACCCCGACACAGTTCAGGAAATAGAAGACTCCCCCGGATGATGGTAACCCGCGGGGCCGGTAAGCAGCATGTACCCGCCTGTGCGTGATACCGTTAACCCGCCAGGCCCAAACCCGTCTCGCGCACCACCGCCGACACCGACCTCGCCGCCGCCCGCACCCGAAAGCCCAGAACGTCGGGGTCATAGGTCGTACGGCCGCCCTGCCCTTCGTCCGGCGCGCCCATCCACCCCTTGACACCCTGCGGTCGGCGGCTATGACTGCGCCCGCGTCCGTGGGACACCTGGGTATTCCCCCGTTGGACGCGCGTGAACGCGCGCCATCGGTGGCGCCCTGCTTGAGTACGTATGGCTAAAGAAGAAGGCATTGAGGTAACCGGCACCGTCACAGAGGCGCTGAAGAACGCTATGTTCCGCGTCGAGCTCGCCAATGGACACGTCGTCATTGCCCACGTCTCGGGCAAAATGCGCCGTCACTTCATCCGCATCCTCCCGGGCGACAAGGTCAAGGTGGACCTCAGCCCCTACGACCTCACACGCGGCCGCATCATTTACCGCGAAGCGTGAACGGGCGGGTCGGGCGCGCATGGCAAACAACCGACCCGACCACGACAACCCCTCACCGCACGACCCGTCGGCCAGCTCGCCGTCGCTCGTGACCGCTTCGCCCGCGAGCGCCCCACAGGCCGCCGCGCCAGCGCAAACGGCCGCCGCCTCTGGCCAGGCAACCGACGACCTGCCGCCGCTTCGACTCAAGCTCGACAGTGGACCCTGGCCATTGCAGGGCGGCGGTGTACCCGGCGCCGTCGCTCCGGTTCAGCCGAGCGCACAACCTGACGACGCCGATGCGCCGTCGCTCGACCCACCGCTTTCGTTGCCCAACCTGCGCCCGGGTCTGGCACCACTCGCCCCGCCGACGTCGGCCACTACCACACCGCCGGCCTCGCGCTCGCTGCTGCATGTGCCCCTGAGCGCGACCGGCGGACAGGAGCCTCGCCCCATGGTGCCGCTCGAGGATTCCACCTGGGTGGGCCGCGCGCACAACCCACTGCTCACCTCTCGGCAGGACGAGGAGCGGGCGTACAAGGCCCTGCCCTGGTACTATCGCTCGCTGTGGCTGCCCATCGGGTTTCTGACGGTTATGCTGATCTGGATGCTGAGCCGCGCGTTTCCGCTGCGGTTTTCGCACGACTGGACCATCGAGACCGACCCGGTGCAGACCGACGTGAGCGCCCTGCGCGAGCCCGAGTGGTTGCTGGACGAGGCGCGCATTCAGCCGGTGGCCGAGTTCGATATCGACGCGCTGGTACTACACCGAAAGCGGTACACATTTGACTACATGTCGCACCTGTCGCCGGTCGATCTGGCGCTGGGCTGGGGCATTATGTCGAACGTGGCCATTCTGCAGCACCTGAGCATCTGGCAACGCAACCGCTTCTATTATTTTCGGGTGCCCGCCGACTACCCCATGTCGGTCGACGACATTGGTCGCCACTCCACCAACCTGCACCCGGTGCCGGCCAGCGACACCATTCGACGCCAGCTGCTGGCCATCGAGCCCGGCGACCGCGTGCGCCTGCGCGGCGCGCTCGTGGACATTCACCTGCCCGACGGCGGCTTCATTCGCTCGTCGCGCGTACGCACCGACTCGGGCGCAGGCGCCTGCGAGGTCATGTGGGTAGAGTCGGTCGAGGTGCTGTACGAGGATTGAGCGTGGGGGTACTGACTATCCGCGGTGATTCGCGGTCCAGATGCGAGTGGGCAGCACGCCCCGTGAGCCAGCGTGCATGTATGGTGCGCTCGCAGGGTGGCTTGACTCTGGGACCCCATGCGCCCATATGTCCAGAATCAGACCCAGCGAAGCAGCCCACTCATGAACCTTTCCGTCCCCAACCAGACCATCCAGCAGTTGATCAACCTGTATGGCAGAGATGTTATCTGCAAGGAGTTGGCTGTTACTCCGAAGACACTCGCACGTTGGGAGAAGAATCCGGAGAGTTCCCCACCCAAAAAGTATGCGTGGCTCATCGAACAACTGAATGAGAAGTCGCGTGCTGCGAACGAGCAGACGCCTTTTACCTTCATCGACCTCTTTGCAGGAATCGGTGGCCTGAGGCGACCGTTCGACGAGTTGGGCGGGCAGTGTCTGTTCACCAGTGAGTGGGACCGATTCAGTCAGCAGACCTACAAGGCAAATTACGGGAAGAATCATTCTGTATCCGGAGATATTACCCGGATTTCGGAGAATGAGATTCCCAGGCATGACCTTCTGCTGGCAGGGTTCCCGTGCCAGCCTTTCTCCATTGCCGGAGTCAGTAAGAAGAACGCACTCGGTCGAGCGCATGGATTTGCCGATGCCACGCAGGGAACGCTATTTTTCGACGTTGCCCGCATTATTGGTTTTCACAAACCGCGCGCCTTTGTACTCGAAAACGTAAAGAACCTGGTGAGTCACGACAAGAAGCGCACTTTCGCGACCATCATGGCGGTTCTTCGTGATGAGCTGGGGTATCGAGTGGACACAAGAGTGTTCGATGCGAAGTCCTTTGTGCCGCAACATCGTGAGCGAATTCTGATTGTGGGCTTCAGGGACACAGTGAACCCGAACCTCGCCAGCATTACGATACCACCTGTCACAGACGGCCCGCGTTTACGTTGTATTCTCCATGGCTCGCAGCCTGAACCGGAACATGACGCAGGGCGATATGCTGCTGCTGACGGGGAGGTACATGCACGCTACACGCTCACAGATCACCTGTGGACATACCTTCAGAATTACGCCGCGAAGCATCGTGCCAAGGGCAACGGATTCGGCTTTGGACTTGTGGGTCCGGATGACACCACCCGCACATTGTCCGCCCGCTATTATAAGGACGGCAGTGAAATCCTGGTAAACCAGGGGCCGAACAAGAACCCAAGGCGGCTTACTCCTCGCGAATGTGCACGTCTGATGGGTTTCGACGACAGTTTCCGCATCGTTGTCTCGGACACCCAGGCTTATCGTCAGTTTGGCAATTCTGTGGTGGTACCGGTCATTAGAACGGTTGCTGACTACGTGGTCAATGCGCTCAACAATCCAGGGGCATTCGCAACACCCACTGTACAAATGGCCAGCGATGGAGTACAAACCATACTATCCATCTGACAGGAGGAAGTTCATGCGTTTCGAAGTACCCACGCAGTTTAACGAAGAAAATGCGATTCTCTGGTGGTGGCAGCTGCTGAAGCTCGGAGTGCCGCTGCATCCGGATGATGCAGCCGAGTCCATTGTCGACATGGCCACAGGTGATGCGTCTTTCTTTTCAAGTGACGAAGCCAGTGTGGTCAATGCAACAGTCGGGAAATTCTTCGATGTGCACGGCGACGCCGTCTATGACCTGGCGACCCTTGCGTGGCAGGCATGGGGAGTTTCGCCTGCCCCACCTGAACGCGACGCTGAGCCGATCTTCCTGCGTCATCAGGAGCTGCTCAATCGTCTGAGTGTCAGTGCTGAGCATTATCAGCGGATGGGCGAGTGGAGTGCTGATGCGACGTGAAAAGGCTCGACATGGCTGACGTGTTTACGCCGCAGAAGCGGTCCGAATTCATGTCCGCCGTTCGAACCACCGGCACGCGCCCTGAACAGGTTATCGCGCGAGCGCTCTTTGCCCGAGGATTTCGTTATCGCATCGGGGTGAAGGCCCTTCCAGGCAAACCGGACCTTGTGTTTCCGAAGCGGAAGTCCGTCATTCTGGTGCACGGCTGCTTCTGGCACGGTCATGACTGTCATCTGTTCAAGTGGCCAAAGACTCGCGTCGAATTCTGGGAGACCAAAATCCACGGCAACCGGGCCCGTGATGCCCGACAACGGCAGCAGCTGCGCGAGTTGGGCTGGCGCGTGTGCATTGTCTGGGAATGTGCTACGCGACTAAGCTCGGTGCTCCTTGATGCTCATGTGGACAGCATGGAGGAGTGGTTGAGAGGAACCGCCGTCGAACTGGAAATTCGGTCATGAAGCACGGTTATCTAAAGGACTATGTGACTGGCGTAGCCGGCAAACGATTGTCCGCCGTAGAAACGGACCCGCACTCAAGCCACCAGCACGAGTTCAACGGTGTCGACAGTCTGATAGCAGTTCTTGGCGAACCGGTGGGGAAGCAAAAATACGCAACGCGCTTCGTGTACCTGAACGACACACTTGAGTCAGCCATTGACGATGTTGGCTTTCTGACCTGGTACGACGCTCGACAGAAGGCGCGCGAGGAGCGCGGCGTCATGCGCTGGGAGCGACGCATGTATTACAGCGTCAATGCGGCGACCGATCGGGCAACAGCCGGCGACGGACTCCTGATCGCGCTACTGCCTGACCGCACGCTGCTTTGTATCATCGTGGCTGGCCACTCCACGACCGAGGCGCAATTGCTCTGGCTCTTTGGGCTGCCGAGCCTCGATGAACGCATGAAGGTGGTTCCAAACCTGGACGAAACGCGGCGTGAACTCACCTGGAGCGTCATCAGTCTGCTGGAATCGCTGGGCATCGACGTTCGACCTCCAGACGACAACGAACTGGAGAAGCTGCTGGCCATGAACGGCGGCAAATTCCCGAGCACCCAGCAGCTCTCCGAGTTTGCACGTCGCGTCGCAGAGGCCAATCCACTCGACGATCCAGACGGCGCATTACTTGCGTGGTATGACACC
>JAGWVZ010000258.1 GCA_018970625.1 Myxococcales bacterium
GGCCAGGTATGTGTCAGGTATGGCGCCCGCATTACCGCGGGCCAGATTGTAAGCGATCGCATCCCAGTCGGCGGGTTTTGCCGCCGGGGGGGGCGCAAGCATCGAGGTGCTGGGCATCGAGGTGGGGGCGTCGGTGTCCTGAGCACCACCACACGCATGGATGGACGGCACGAGCACAACCGCGCCCGTAAGCGAGGCAAGACGTTGAAGGAAGTCACGGCGATTCATTGGATGCACCTGAGGAGCAACGAACAGGTTGTCGGAACGTTTGGCGCGGCTTACACACATCGTCATAACGCGGCGGCGCGGATTGACAATATTTGCCGTCACAGTGACGCACTACCATGACAGGGTTCGGCGTGACCTGACAGCCGCAGCGCAATGAATCGGTGATTTATGCTTCGAATTCTCCATCTGGCGATGTTCAGCCTGGCGCTCTCGGCCTGCGCATTCGATAGCTCTGCCCTGTCAGGTCGGGCATGCGAAAGCAGCGAAGACTGCACTTCGGGTGTTTGCCAGGATGGCTTTTGTCAGCAGGTGGTTGACCTGGCCGATGTGCAGGGCGACGGGAACACCGCCGATATCGGTGCGGTTGACGCGGGCGATATTGCAGACGCAGCCGTCGATACCGGGGTGCTCGATGGCAGCGATGCTGGCCCTACGAGCTGCGACGAGACTCCCGTATGTGACGGTCGCGAGCTTGTCGTCTGCGATGAGCAGGGCAATCTGGTACGTGAGAACTGTGACGATGACCCAGCCTGTGACGCTTCGTTTGGCTGCACCTGTCAGGGCGGCGGATGTGTCGACCGGATCTGCGAACCGGAGACCACGCGTTGCACCGCGCAAGGGCAGGTGCAGACCTGTTTCGCGGACGGTCTTGCCTGGTCGGCTCCGGTTGCCTGTGAGCCGGGCAGCACGTGCCAGAATGGTGCGTGTGCGACAATCACCTGCACACCCGGCCAGACCGTGTGTCAGGGAGAGACGCTTGTGGTCTGTGACGCCGACGGTGTGCCTGTGGAATCCCGTAATTGTGCGTCGGCGGATCTTTGGTGCAACGACGCGTCGCTGCCTGCCTCGTGCGAACCGCGGACGTGTGAACCGGGGGTGGTTCGGTGTGACGAAGGTGGGCAGCGGTTGCAATGTGCCCCCAATGGCAGTCGGGAGTCCGCGATTGCACCCTGTGGAGAAGAGGAACGCTGCAGTGAAGGCTTGTGTCTGCCCACTTCGTGCGAAGCTGGTGAGCGGAGCTGTCTGGACAGCTTCTCAATCGGCGTCTGCGACGACAGCGGCACTGAGCTTACGGTGCAGGCGTGCGAGGAGGGGACCTATTGCAACGTGGCAACCGCGAGCTGCGTTGCCCAGGAATGTGACCCCGATGTGTCGCGCTGTTTGAACGGCACCACGGTCGAGGTCTGTAACAGTCTGGGCAGCGGTTACGGGGTTCCATTGCCCTGTCCATCGGCGACCAGCTGTGTGGCAGGGGCATGCGTGGAGCGGGTTTGCACTCCCGGAGCACGGTTCTGTGATGCAGAGGCCAACGCTGCCGTGTGTAACGAGTCAGGCACCGCGATCGCCGGCGTGACGGAGTGTTCCTTTATTTGCGCCGAGGGTGTCTGCCAGGCTTCCCGTTGCGGCGATGGCATTCTGGACCCTTCGACAGGCGAGGCGTGCGACGACAACAACACACGCGCGTGCGACGGATGTGATCAGTGTCGCGTGCGGAGCAGCCTCTCTCTTGGTGCCGGCACCGTGACGAGCAGCAGCAGCGCATGGGTGCCAGCCGAATCGAACTTCACGGTCGAGTTCTGGCTTCGAACGACATCGGCGACAACTCACCTTGTCGGTATCGGTGACACCAACAATCGGGACTTTTTCCTGGCACGACTCGATGGAGGATTCCCCGTCTTTGTGGGCCGACTCGACGACGGGGCAGAGATTTTTGTGAGGGGCAACACCCGGGTGGATTCCGGTGCATGGGCTCATGTGGCGTTCGTTCGCATCGGAAGCGACGGAGGTCGGATTTTTGTGAACGGCGAACTCACGGGCTTCACACGACGAGAAATCGACGCTCGGTCGCTGGATTCGACGTCCGGACGCATCTGGGTCGGTTCGGACGGGCGCGTCACGATGGCGGCCTTTGAGATGGACGAGCTGCGAATCTCGAATCTTGCGCGGTACAGCGATCGCTATGCACCGCAGTTACGGTTCTCTCGAGATGCCAACACCATCGCACTGTACCATTTTGACGAATCGACGGGTCGTACCGCCAACGACGACGGGAGTGCTCGCGCGCTAACATTCACGGCGGCCAGCTGGTTGCCCGAGACCTGCGCCGGGGCTACTGTGGGGGAGACCTGCGGCGACGGTGTTATCGCTCCTTGGGAGGGATGCGATGACGGCGATCTGGATGCCGGTGACGGTTGCTCGGCTTCGTGCCGGGTAGAGCGCCGGTGTGCGATCGGTGTTGAACGAGAGGGCGCTACCGAGGGCGGCTGCTATTTTGGACTGCTGCAGCCCATGCCATGGGAAGATGCCCGACGCACCTGTGAGTCATTTGGTGGAACCAACCTGACAACCGTGAACAACGCGGACGAAAATGCGTGGCTTCTCGCGCGTTTTCCTGCCCCCTTCTGGATTGGATTTAACGACATCGAGGCGTTATTTGGCACGGGGCCCTTTGAATGGATCGCAGGCGCCTCGAGTTACACCAACTGGAGCCCGGGTGAGCCAAACGACGGTGGAGCGTTCACGTCGGAAGACTGCACCTGGGTGGGTGCAGATGGTCGCTGGAACGACTTCGATTGCGGCGGGTCGTACGTCGCGGTGTGCGAGTATCCGTTCTAATAGCCCCCGCCCGGTCGAGATGGTGGAGGCATCATCGCCTCACCGGGGGCAGGTACAGACGCTCAGGAGCATCCGGTGGTCGAACCGCAGGTGACACACTTCAGGCAGGTGCCATTGCGCACCATGGTGAAGTTACCGCAGCTACCGCAGGCATCGCCGGTATATCCGCTGAGCTTGGCTCGGTCGGCGCTGCTCATGCCGTTTCGGGCGGTCTGAGAGAGCGCGCGGACGACGGGTCTGGCGGCGGCTGCAGGTGCGCCATGGGTATCGATGGTGCGGACGTCTTCGACCGTTGCCACACTTACCGGTGTTTGACCCGAGACGTGAACGTGCAGTCCACGGCCTGAGTTTGCGCCGTTTCGTCGACCATTCGCGCCGGACGTATAGGGCACGTTGAAGGCGCTGGAGTCGTCGTCCTGACCCTCCACATCCATCTGTTGCTCGTAGATTTCTTCGAACGGCACCTGCGCGAGGTCGTTCCGTCCCAGATAGGTAATGCCCAACTCGCGGAAGATGTAGTCAATGACCGAGGTCGCCATCTTGATGTGGTCGTGATCCGAAACGATCCCGGATGGTTCGAAGCGGGTGTAGGTGAACGCGTCGACGAACTCGTCGAGCGGGACGCCGTACTGCAGACCAATCGAAACGGAGATCGCGAAGCAGTTCAGAAGGCTCCGCATGGAGGCGCCTTCGCGGTGCATGTCGATGAAGATTTCACCGATGCTTCCGTCTTCGTACTCGCCGGTACGCAGATAGACCTTGTGATTGCCGACCGTTGCCTTCTGGGTGTATCCGCCGCGGCGGTTTGGCAGTCGCCGCCGCTCGCCGAGCATTTGTTCCACCATGCGCTCAGCAGCCGCGAGCGGGAGGTTCCCGGATTCGGCCGCGGGCAAAGAGGGGGTGTCGAGAGCGAGCTGCAGCGCCTGGCCGATGGTGTCTTCATCGTCAGCGGTGGCGTTGAGGGGCTGGGAGAGCTTGGAGCCATCGCGATAGAGTGCCATGGCCTTCACCATGAGCCGCCACGACTCGTTGTACACATCCTTCACCTCTTCCACGGTGGCGTGGTTGGGCATGTTGATGGTCTTCGAGATGGCGCCGCTGATGAACGGCTGCGAGGCGGCCATGATGCGTACGTGCCCCATGGCGCCGATGTAGCGCTTGCCGATGGTGCCGCACTTGCTGGCGCAGTCAAACACGGGGAGGTGTTCGGAGCGCAGGTGTGGCGCGCCTTCAACGGTCATGGTTCCCGAACACCAGGCGTCGGCGGCCTTGATCTGTTCGCGGGTGAAGCCAAGGGCTTCGAGCATGTTGAATGCAGGATTTTCGAGCTGTTTGGTCGAGAATCCGAGGCTCGTGCAGAACTCGGTGCCGAGCGTGTAGTGGTTGAACACGAAGTTGATGTTGAAGGCCGAGGGCAGGGCGGCCTCGAGCTTCGCCAGCTCTTCATCGCCGAATCCCTTGGTGCGAAGAGAGTCGTGGTGAATGTGAGGAGCACCTTTGAGTGACCCGCGCCCTGTCGCATAGTGGACGATGTCGCTGATCTGCTGTTCGGAGTAGTTCAGGCGCTGCAGCGCGAGCGGCACCGCCTGATTGATGATCTTCATGTAGCCGCCGCCGGCGAGCTTCTTGAACTTCACCAGGGCGAAGTCAGGCTCAATGCCGGTGGTATCGCAGTCCATGACGAGCCCGATGGTGCCGGTTGGGGCAACGACGGTGACCTGCGCATTTCGGAATCCGTGGCGTTCGCCCAGCTCATACGCGCGGCTCCATGCGGCCTGCGCGGCTTCGAAGAGGGGGGCGGGTGTATGTTGTGGGTTGATCTCGACAGGGCGGACGGTCAACCCTTCGTAGGGAGCAGGATCCGACCCGGTGGCGCGCTTGTGGTTGCGAATGACGCGCAGCATGGAGTCGCGGTTTCGCGCATAGCCGGGGAAAGGTCCAAGCCGTTCGGCGAGCTCGGCCGACGTGGCATAGGAGACGCCGCCCATGACCGCGCTGATGGCGCCAGTCCAGCCCATGGCGGCTTCGCTGTCGTAGGGAATGCCGTTGACCATGAGCAGAGCGCCCAGATTGGCGTATCCCAGGCCCAGGGTTCGGTACTCATAGGAGAGCTCGGCGATCCGGCGGGACGGGAACTGCGCCATGAGGACGGAGATTTCGAGGACGATGGTCCACAGGCGTGACGCATGCTCGAAGCCATCGATGTCGAAGCCGTTCTCCGAATCGAACCGCATCAGGTTGATCGACGCCAGATTGCAGGCCGTGTCATCGAGGAACATGTACTCGGAGCACGGGTTCGAGGCCCGGATGGGGCCATCGTTCGGGCAGGTGTGCCACTCGTTGATGGTGGTATCGAACTGCACGCCGGGGTCGGCCGAAGCCCACGCGTTGTAGGCAACCTGATCCCACAGGTCAGCGGCTCTTACGGTGCGGACCACCTTGCCGTCGACACGCCGGGTCAGCTTCCAGTCGCCGTTGGTCTCGAGCGCCTTGAAGAAGCTGTTCGGAACACGGACACTGTTATTGGAATTCTGGCCTCCAACGGTTCGATAGGCTTCGGAATTCCAGTCGGTGTCGTATGTGTCGAACTTGATTCCCGTGAAACCCTGTCGGGCCAACTGCACGACGCGCGCGACGTAGTTGCCGGGCGTGCCGGATTCGATCGCCTTGCGGATGGCCTGCGCGAGCGGAAGGTTCTGGGCCGGTTCAAAGCGGGTGGTCACATCGGCGTGCTGGTTACATGCCTCAAAGATACCCTGAAGTGCCTTCTCAATCGTGCGGGAGCCGGCGACGAGCGACGCGACCTTCTGTTCTTCACGCGTTTTCCACGTAATGAACTCCTCAATGTCGGGGTGGTCCAGGTCGATGCACACCATCTTGGCGGCGC
>JAGWVZ010000259.1 GCA_018970625.1 Myxococcales bacterium
GGTGAATCGAAGTCTCCGGGATTCCATGAGCAACCAGCGCAGCAAAGAGCGACTGCCCCGACTGAATCGTCCCGCTTACGTGCGCAGGAATCGCCATTGGGCCGGCAACGCCGGGCAATTCACCGTTGGCGACCTCTTCGAGGCGGTCGATGCGGGGCGGTGAGAGCGTCAACAGTCCAGCGACGGGCGCTGTACGTTCCATAATCGGGTTCGAGCCCTGCTCTGGCCAGAGCCTCCGAGATATCCCAAGCAGCAAAAGAAACGCCAGTACCATGACAAGCAGGAACCTGCGCTGTCGTCGTCGTCGAGCGCCACGAGTCACACTCCCCAGCGACGGGCGTAGCAGGTCTTCCAGAAACGGGTTCACGTCGGAGTCTCTCGCCAACTTCGGGCATGTTCGAGCATTTCGCGTGCGTGCAGCATCGACGCATCTGTTAGCGCAACGCCACCCAGCATGCGAGCGAGTTCCGTGGTTCGAGCGTCATCCTGCAAAGAGGCCATGGAGGACGAGGTGCGGTCTCCCACCACTTTCTTCGATGCATGCAGATGTGTGACCCCATGGCACGCAACCTGAGGCTGGTGCGTGATGCAGAGCACCTGCCGCTCACGCCCGAGGTCAGACAGCATGCGACCGACGATATCGGCCGTCGCCCCACCTATTCCCGTGTCCACCTCGTCGAACACATATGTGTCCACGGGGTCCATCGCCACCAGCGCCGTCTTGAATGCCAGCATCAGCCGCGAGAGTTCACCGCCCGAAGCGGTCTTGCGCAGCGGAGCGAGCTCCTGGCCAGGGTTCGCGCTAAAGAGGATCTCGCCTTCTCCGAGCCCCCAAGGCTGCAGCTCGCCCCGATTGGCGACCTGCCACTCCAGCCGCGTGTTTGGCATGGAGAGCGACGCCAGCATCTGCTGGACATCGATGAAGAAGCCGCGCGCCGCCCTCGCGCGCAGCGCCTCGACCTGCTCGGCATGACTCAAGGCAGCGTCCCACGCTCTCTTTTCGTCGCGTTGCGCCGCTTCGAGCGAGTCCTCAAAATTCTCCAGACGCCGAAGCTCCACTTTCATGTCCTCGATTCGCGCGATGAGCGCGTCTTCGTCGCAACCATGACGCCGCAGCGCCTTGCGAATCTGTTCATGGCGCGCCTGAAGGGCGTCGATGTCATCGGCATCGCCAATCTCGCTCACCCAGAATGAGAGGTCGCGCCCCACCTCGCTCAGCACAATCGCGGCCTCGGCCAGACGACGATGCAGCTCGGTCAGGTCTTCATCGAGAACCAGCGCGCGCGAAAGGGAATCCAGCGCAAGCGAGGCCAGTTGGCTGGCCGAGCGATCGTCGTCATACAGTAAACGCGAGGCCTGCCCTGCGCTTGACCTGAGCTTTTCGAGGTTTTTCATGCGGCTGACCCGCCTTTCAAGTTCTTCGTATTCGCCGGGACGAAGAGTGAGCGCATCCAGTTCGCGAAGCTGAAACTTTAGAAACTCGATGCGCTCGGTGCGCGCGGCAGCCATCGAGTTGAGCTCCTGGACCACTGCCCGGGCCTGCTTCCAGCGACCATGCAGCTCCCGCATCGTACGCAGCTCGTCCCGATAACCGCCGAACGCGTCGACCAGCTCCCTGTGGCTACCCGGTCGAATAAGCGAGAGCTGCGCATGCTGCCCGATGCGTTCGACAAGCAGATCCGCCATGCGCGAAAGCAAACCGACCGTCACGGCCGTATCGTTCACGAACACGCGGTTCGCACCCTTTCGGTTGATGGTCCTGCGAATCACCAGCTCGCCTTCGGCCGGCACACCCACTTCACCGAGGATGCCCTGCAACTGCTCGGCCGTGCGCCCGGACACCTCAAAAACGCCCTGCACAGAAGCCTCCTCGGCTCCCGTACGAATCAGGTCGGTCGTCGCCCGATCACCCAGGAGCAGCCCAAGCGCATCAAACGTGATCGACTTGCCTGCTCCTGTCTCACCTGTGATCGTGGTCAAACCAGCCCCGAACGTCAGTTCGAGCGCTTCTATCAGGGCAAAATTCCGAATCTGGAGGTGTTGTAGCATCGTGTCACCTGGAGTCCTGTTACCGCATTTTCATCTATCCTCACGGCTCCGCTCGTCAATATGCCTGAACATGTGTTTTGCATTTTGCTCGGCGCACCGCAAAATTCTCCTCTCTTGCAGTCGTCACCCACGACCACACGACGCACAAAAATCGGCATCGCCGGTCGTTTTTCGACGGATGGGTCGCCAATAAGACGCTCAGGCAGCACGCGATGCGACAGTCGACCTCGGCCCAGAAACGCGCACAGGCGTTGACACCCCGCCGATGCCTCTCGTAACGAGTGCAGCCTGCGCTGGACGAAACCGTCTGCGCCTCACCCCACAAAACCGTGAGCCGGGTTTTTCTGCCATGCTGCACCGACCTGCCCTGTCCTTGCGCAACGTCCTTTTCAGCGGCCTGCTGGCAGTCAGCGTTCCGGGTTGCGATGGCTGTCAGGAGCAGCCTGACAGTGGCACATCTTCTTCGTCGGTCGCCGAGCCCGTGGCAACCACGCCCCTGCTGGCACGCGTGCCCGCCGATGTCGCCGGCGTGCTGGTCCTGCGGGACTGGGATGCCGTTTCCAGCCTGTACCGCTCACTC
Organism: Myxococcales bacterium; assembly: GCA_018970625.1. Next base: position 2,630 of record JAGWVZ010000259.1, read on the forward strand.
CGTGCCCGTCTTGAGACCCTGACGGCGTTAGGCGTCATCGAAACCGACCTCCGAAACACCGCAGGCATCGATCTTCAACATCCCGAAACCCTTACCGAAATCGGTGTAGCCTATCCGGGTCAGGCAGCGCTCGTCGCGCCGGCATCCGGACGCTCCTGGATTTTGCTGGCCCTTTCTGACGCCTCGCGTTTCGAGCCGCATGTCACACGTGTGTTCACCGGGCAACCGTTCAACCTGGCCGGCCCCGTGGAGCGGCTTGAGGACACCTCAGGCGTTGTGCTCGGCTTTCGGTCCGACGAGACCGCCCCTGTTCAATTGCAGATCGCCATCGGCACGTCGCACGCCGCATTCCTTACCGGTGAGAGTGACCTGCAAAAAGGGCTGGCCCTCCTCGCGTCACCCAGCACCCCTGGCATCGCAGGTTCAGCGTCGTTTCAGGCGTTTTTTTCGTCTGACGCGCCCGACCCCCTCGTGTTTCACGGGACCGGAGCCGGGCTGCGAAGCGTCATGAACAACATCGCCTCGGGAGACCTGGCCGATCTGCTGAGCATCGAGCAACTGGATGCCCTGCAAACGCTCTCGCTAAGCGTCAACGCAGATGCGGATTCCATCGACGGAAGGGTCGTCGTCGGCGTGTCAGAGCGCGCCGCTGAACAATTCGCTGAGATGACCTCTGCTTCGACCGAGCCCCCCGACTTTGGACGGCTCACCCTGGACTCCACCTATGCGCTTGCCCGTTTCACGCTGAAGTCAGACACCGCCCTCCAATTCTGGCTGAGTGAGCTCTCGGAGGGCAGACGAGACGCCGTGCAGGCGCAAATCGACGCCTTTAGCGAGCGCATCGGCATGCAGCTCACCAGCGAGATTCTGCCCGCGCTGGGAACAAGTGGGTTCCTCATGGCCACAGAGACCCGCATGCTCACCCTGCGTCGCGCTGTGCAGTCGCCGCTGGACGAGCCCGGCGCCCTCTTCACGGGGCTCGGTCTCGTGATGGGTTTGCGAATCCACGACCGGAGCCGGATTGATGAGCTGGTCACGCGACTCGTCGCCACCTCGGACGGTCGGGCGACCAGCTTCGCAGAGAACGGAAATACGGTCGTTCAGTTCAATGACGAGCAGACGGATGTGGGCACGATTGTGCTGACCGATGACTTTTTTCTGCTGGTGCCCTCCCGGGACCGCGAAGCGTTTCTGGCCGCGATGAACGATGCCGAGGCAGGTAGAACCTTTGATGAGCCACGCGCGCGGGCCATGCTCTCAGAGCCCGTCGCCAACGGGCTTTACATCGATCTTGCGCGTGTACTCAGTGGGCCTCTGGGAGCTTTTCTGACGGAAGGCGTGAACGCACAGACGCGCACGACACTGGCCAGCCTTCGTGACCTGTACGTTTCGATTCAAACAACGCCCACAGGTCTGGACGGCGATTTTTCGGTTCGATTCGCCGCAGCGGATAGCGCACCAGAGTCGGGCTCAGGCGCCACACCATGACGGAGCTGCGCGTTATCTACACGACCTGGCCCGATGCCTCGTCAGCGAGATCAGCCGCGAAGACCCTTGTGGACGAAGGGCTTGTGGCCTGCGCCAACCTGATCGTCGGCGTCGAGTCATTCTATCGTTGGCAGGGCGAAGTGGAATCGTCCGGCGAAGTCATTCTGTTGCTGAAGACTCTGGACCTGCGGGTCGCGGCCGTCATGCAACGCGTGTGTGAATTGCACAGTTACAGCGTGCCATGCGTGGTCGAGCTTTCGGTGGGAATGGTGACCCCACCGTTTCTGGCATGGGCACGAGACTCGGTGTCATCGTCCTGAAACCGTTAAACAAAACCTATCCCAGACAGACGCTTACGACAGAAAAGCTCAGCTCTTGACGAAGAAATTCGCGAGATGCTGGAGCTCGTCTATCGTGTGGATGTCCTGTCCGAAGACGGGCACAAGTCGAATGCGGTCATGCTCGATTCGACCACTGAGTCGCGCGATTCCGGCGCGATCGCGATCGCCCAGCGCAACCAGATTGGCGTAGAATTCCGAAACGCGCTGCTTCATGGGGCTGTCGATGGCCGCCAGCGCGTCAACGTCCGTTGGGCGGAACCGGTGAAAGGATCGGTTGAGGACGAAATAGGAGAGCTTCTTGCCCATGCGCGCGAGGTTGTCCTGAAACTCAATGGCTTCGGTGACGCGGCGTGGATCGGGGGAAGCAATAACGACCAGATGCGTCGAGGCTGCCTGCAGAATCTCGGCGACCTTGTCGCCTCGCTCTTTGAACGTGGCTCGTACAATGCGCACGGCCTGAAAGAACTCGCTGAGCTCGCGAATGAACGCATCCCCGCCGATGGTGGACAGCAGCTTGAGCACCACCACGCCGGGGTTGAAAATGCGCGAGAACAATCCAGCGTCCGCCTCGGCTGGCAAAAACCAGCGCATGATCCGCTCATCGAACATCGCCGACACGCGTTGTGGCGAAGTAAAAAAATCGAGCGCGTTTTGCGCCGGCGGGGTGTCCAGAACAATCAGGTCCCACCTGCGGCTTTCATGCATGTCAAAGAGGCGCTCCAGCGCCATGTACTCCTGAACTCCCGCGAAATGGTCGGCCATGACCCGGTAGACACGATTGTTCAGTATGGAGCCGGCCTGCTCACCGGCAGTGCGGCGAATGAGCGCGTCAAAGCTGGCGGTGGCATCCAGCATCATGGCGTCGAGCGTTCCCTTTGACTGCGGCGCAATGGCGGCGAGGTTCACGCGCTGCGGCTCATTACCGAGATTGTCGAGCCCCATGGCATTCGCGAGGCGCTTTGCGGGGTCGATCGTAAGCACCAGAACCCGTCTCCCAGACAGAGCAGCCCGTAAGGCGAGAGCAGCAGAGGTCGTCGTCTTGCCCACGCCACCGGTGCCGACACAGACCACAAGGCGAGCCTGATCGAGCATGAATGTGGATGTTTCGGAGGTCATGGCGTGCCCATGGTAGCCTGCAGGTGCCCGGCGATGGTTCGGACGAGTTCGGTGTCGTTCTTCTTGGCAAAGAAGAACGGGATTTCGGTCACCGTCAGACGCGGAGCTGCCTTGAGCCTTCGCACGGCCTCGGCATCCTGTTCTCGCCAGAACG
>JAGWVZ010000260.1 GCA_018970625.1 Myxococcales bacterium
CCGATTGCTGGTGTGTGACGAGACGGGTAACGATACAGAATGAGCAGACGGGGTGCGGCTCAGGCGCGCACCCAGCAACGACGACGACCTTGACTCATTCAATTACATCGTGAATGTTGTGGTTCGCGGTAGTCAGTGTTTGGCCTGGAGACGCGCGGCAGGTTGGTGGAAGCGGAGATTTTAATGCGCAAGAGATACTACGGGTTGTTGTATTACATAAGTATAGCCGGTTTGTTTGGTTTTGGTGCAGACGCACAAGCTGAGTTTGTGCTGGAACGAAATGCAGAGCTGGGTCAGAACGGTCTGGTGGCCGAACGTGTGCTGGAAGCATTGATCACGGGGACGAATGCTTCGATTCGTACGCCAGAGACCATTATTGCGGGTGTCGCGTCATGCGGCGGCGTTGAAAATGCGTTGTACATGCGAGAGCCCGAGCAGAGCCGACCTGTGGTGGTGATCTGTGAAGAGCTGGTGAACCGCATTGTTGTTGACAGCCAGTCAGCCTTTTCGGCCTTTCCCGGGTTTCGGCAGGCATCATTCGTAGGGCAGCTGATTTTCGTCATTGCGCATGAATTTGGGCATGCGCTGGTGGATGTGCTGCAGTTGCCGGTGACGGGAAATGAAGAAGACGTTGCAGACCAGTTTGCAACCTGGATTCTCTCTGACGAGCCTGCTGCGCTGTATGGCGCAAGCCTGTTCTGGCTTGCTCGCTCGGGCACTGCACCGACCGCGAGCGCGTTTGCTGATACGCACGCGCTGAACGACGGAAGTGTCGCAGGTAATGGCACCGTTGCATTTGCAGCCGGAAACTGCACGTTCGACGGGCAGTTTTCTGATGCGGACAGAATGACCCTCAACGGCGAAGTGCTGTGTGGTGGTACACAGACAATGATGGGGAATTTTCAGGCCATTCGATGATCGGGATATCTGGCAGATTCAGGTCTGTCTATTTGTGCCGACTGCATTCAACAAGCTCACAGATACGTTCAATCTGCTCGAAAAGTTTCGCAACATGGAGCCATGGAATATGATGAATAGCCGACTTCAGTTTATTCTGGTAACTGCAATTTCGCTCTCGTTTTCAATCATTTCTGCCTGTAACTCTGCGCCCGCCACCGGCTCGGAACGTGGTGCCTGCTATGGCAATGGCACGTGCGACGAAGGACTGGTGTGTGCGTCATCCATTTGCGTTCAACCATCTGGCGGCATGGCTCCGGCGAATGCGCCTGTTGCCGAGGCCCCGACGCCGGAGCAGCAGACTGCTCCCGCAGCAGACCCCGCTGCAGCGCCCGCGGCTGTTCCAGCCGAAGCGCCCGCAGTGGCCGAGGCGCCGACACCAACCGCACCGGCGGCAGCCCCAACACAAGAAGCGCGTGTGCAGGAAGCGACGAGTGCATACGCAGCGCTGCTGATGGCCTGGAACCTCCATAACGAAACACTATATTTCGAGCTTATCGCGCCGACGCTCGACTGCTGGTACTCCGACCGCGACAAGACGCGCGACGAGGTTCGTGCCGGAAGTCGAGGTGCTCACTTCAGAGACCGCGGGTCGGCAAGGCTGGTGATGAACAGCTTCACTTTGCTCGGTGAACATGGTGACCGACTGGTTTTCGTGGACGATGGTGCTGTGGAATCCGGTTCAGGCACCAGGCCGCATCGTAAAATAATTGCGATGGCCAACTCCGGGAGCGGTTGGCAGCTGGTCGGGGAGATTGGGCCCGATGAGCGCAGCTGCCCGTTCTACGCCTCGCTTCCGCCAATACAGCCGGCACGCGCCAATGGACAGGCGGAGACACGGTCGTGCACGGTGAGCGGTTTTCATGACGGCTGTGGTGAGGGGGGGGATTGTCGTCCCAGCCCGCTGGATCCCGGCAATGCGCCGCTTCCCTGCGGAGCAAGGCGAGAAGACGTAGACCGATTGAGCGAACGGGAGAGCTACGAGTCCAATGGTGAAGTGAACGCGGATTTCGACCGAATGGGGCGTATCACACGCCTGGTCATTAGCTACGAAATGGCGAATGAAGGCGCTGTTGAGTGGCGTTATGTTTACGCCGACTAATGTCCACGACGAGCACCTGCACGACCACCAACCCTGTCGCACAGGTCTGGACGGTGTGGTATGAGACGTACCGCATTTGAGCATGTGGTCTCTGTCGCGAGTGTCCGGTTATGCGTAACGTTCTGATTCTGTGTGCGTGCATGTGGATGTTCGGCGGCCTGTTCGCCGGCTGCGCAAACAGCGTGCCGGCCACGGAGGTCGTTGATGATTCGGGCGGCGGTGGGCGACCTCGTGATGTCGAGGGCGTCGAGACGCCGGACGTGCGCCGGCTGGACACCTCCGAGCCGGACAGCGACGGCGACAGCGAGGATGACGTTGCCACCGACGCCGCGGATGCCACCGCAGCGGACGTTGACGATGCGACATCGGATGCGGCGGACGTGTCTGGCGACGCCTGTCTGGACGACGCGTGCGGGCCCGCGACCGGGGGTTGCTGTGAGTTTGATTGCGACGATGCAGGTGTGTGTATCGGGAGCGCCGGTACGTGCCCTGATCGATGCGAGGCGAACCGGCTGATCGTCGCGAACGCCTGCACGGGCTGCGGCCCTGCCAATAGTGCCGGAACTTGTGAAGGTGGCGATGTTTATGCGTGCGATGCTTCGTCGCAGCTACCGTGTGCGACAGTGCGATGTGGCAGTAATTTCTATACGTGCACAAACGCGGACGGCGCGTGGGCCTGGCGTGCGGACAGCGCGTGCGACGATGGCGATTCGTGCACCACGGGCGACAGCTGCACCGGCGGCACGTGCTCGGGTACCGCGTATACGTGTGGCGAACGCCTGTGTGGTGGCGATCGTTGCGAAGGTACCACGCTGATTGAGGTGGGTGACAGCTGCGGTCGCGAGTGTCTGGGCGATGGAAACTGCGCGGACTGCGTATGCGAAGAGTCCCCCAAGACGTGCGGCGTAGGCGACGGTAATCAGTGCTGTGTGGCGCAGTGCGATCCGGTGGCGGGTTGCTCGACAGTCGCAGGTTCGTGCCCGGGCACGGACGTGTGTACGGACCCGACGACGTTGCAGATTGCGTCGCCGTGTGTGGGCTGTGGTGCCGCGAACGCGGTGGGCACCTGTGCTGCTCCGCGCCTGGAGACATGCGATGCGAGCGCTGCCAACCTGTGCCGTCAGGTCACCTGCGGTGGAGCGAGCTACGTGTGCAGCAACGCAGACGGTGTGTGGGCCTGGCGCACCGGCAACGCATGCGATGACGGCAATGCGTGTTCGCACACGGATATCTGCGCCGGGGGCCGCTGCGTGGGCACGGCGGTGAGCTGCGCGTCGGACAGCTGCAATGAGCGAACGTGCAATGGGACCGCAACGTGTACCGTCACGCCTTTTGCAGGGCGGTCGTGCGACGACGGGAATGCGTGCACGTCGGGCGACACGTGTTCATCGGCCGGGGTTTGTCAGGCCGGTAGTTCGGCCGCGGTGTGCGGCGATGGCGTGTGTAATTGCGGCGAGACGGTAGCGGGGTGCGCGGTGGATTGTCGGAGCGTGTTGCCGAGCAATGCGTGTGTGACGGGTTCACAGACGCGGCAGGGGTGCAGCCGTTCGCGTACCATCAGCCGGGGAGCGGCCAGCGGTGGCTGGAATTCAGGTAGCCAGAACACGTGCTCGGCCAGCGATTCGCACGACGACTCGTGCCCGAGTTTCGACGTCGGTAACGACCATACCTACGCCCTGTATATGGTGGCTGGCGAGCGGGTGACGGTGGTGTTGAACGCCGGCGCCAGCGAATGTGCGAGCGGCGAATATTTTAATTCCTGGCTGAAGTTCAAGTTCAGTAGTGACACGACGAACGCCGGGGCGACGACGTGCCCGACCTTCGTGGGTTGCTGGGGCGGCCCGAACGAAGATGATACGTTTAATTACACACGCACGTATGACGCGACGTCGGATGGCTGGTTGCACATTATTGTGGATGGAGCGGCGCCGGCGTTTGACGAACACCGTGGTTATTACACGCTGGGGGTCACGTTGAGCCGATGCGCGTCGGCCAATTGTGGGTGCTGATTTCAAGGGAGTCGGGGAAAAAATAGGTTTGCGTGGCACGTGCGGCTGGTTTATCTGGGTGCTAATTCTGGGAATAGAGTGCCGCGCTGGTGGCCGTTTCCATTGATGATTCTGCCTTGAAGGTGCCCTGATGACACGCTGGATACATGTTGTTGCGCTATCGTTGATTGCGGCGTCCGGTGCTGCTGCGTGCGGCGGGTCGGACGAATCCACGGAACCGACGGCCGATGGTTCATCGTCGGACGTGACGACGGACGCCGGTGGTGACGTAAGCGATGCCACTTCGGACACGACGACGGAGGATGGCGGCGACGACGCTGGAACCGACGGCGCGACGACGGATGTGACAGACGATACGGCGTTGGAAGACACGTCGGGTGACGACGCCGTATCGGACGCAGGCGACGATACGACCGGCGACGTGCTGACGGACGCGGGTGACGATGCGACCGGCGACGTACTGACGGACGCGGGTGACGATGCGACCGGCGACGTACTGACGGACGCGGGTGACGATGCGACCGGCGACGTGGTCGAGGACGTGTTTACGCCTTCGTGCGGTGTGTTCGAGGCGCTGACGCTGGGCGTGCCGTGGACGGGGAATAACGCGGCGTTTACCGACTCCTTCGATAGCTCCGTCACCAACTGCGGCGCTACGGGTGGACTTGACGCTCGTTTTTCGGTGTACCTGACCCCGGGCGCCTACTGTGTGAGCTCGATAGGGTCGAGTATCGATACGGTGGTTCAGTTTGCCAACATCTGCGGCACGCCCAACCCCTACTCGGTTTGTGCTGACGACGACTACCTGTCACAGGAGCTGTTGTCGGTGACGGTTCGTTCTGCCGGCTGGTACCAGGTGGTACTGGATGGCTTTGACGGCGCCGAGATTGGCGACGCCACACTGGTGGTGAAGTCGGGCGTTTGCCGTCAGCCTGTGGAGTGTGATGACGGGTCGCTGGGATTTGGAGCCCTGTGCGACGGAACGGCGGACTGTGTGGATGGCAGCGACGAGCTGGTGTCGAAGTGCGGCGGGCCTGGGTTCGTGGGTTGCGTGGGCATTCCGGGTGTGGACGTCCTGTATGTGGAGGGCACCTTTTGCAACGGAGTCAGGGATTGCTCGAGCGGCTCCGATGAGGAAACGGGCCGCTGTACGCTGGCGTGTGCCAATGAATCGTCTGCTTTCGGCAATTATTGCGATGGCATTGCGCAGTGTTCGGATGGTTCGGACGAGAACCTCATCAACTGCGGAGTGGCGTGTTTTGATGCCGGTACGGGTAGCGTGACGAACGTGGCGGGTGCCTACTGCGATGGTACTCCCGACTGCCCGGATGGGAGCGATGAGGCATTCAGCTGTGCGACGCCGAGCGTGCTGTGCGGAGATGGGGTGTATCGGGCAGGAACGGCGTGCAATCTGGCGACCGATTGCCCGGACGGCTCGGATGAGTCGCTGGATAGCTGTGGGATTACGTGTCCGGGTGATGCATCGGTGGTGTTCGGCGCGTTCTGCGACGGTTTGAACGATTGCGCGGACGCGAGCGACGAGGACGTGACGTTCTGCGAGTCCCTGATTTTTTGCACGTTCAGTGGGACGTATGCGCCAGGTGCAATCTGCGATGGTACGCCGGACTGTCCGCGTGGCGAGGATG
>JAGWVZ010000261.1 GCA_018970625.1 Myxococcales bacterium
AAGCAGCGAGCGCATGTGCATGGCCATTTGTCCTCGGGGGTGTACAACGCCGACAGCTTGAACGGTCGTGACGCAACACGCAACCCCCATGGGATATGCCGAAGCTGTCACAACCGCATGATCGGCGAAGACCACCGCCTGATCATGTTCGGCCGACGTTTGCGTCAGCCTCTGTGTGCCAGACTGTCAATCTGGCGTCGCCCCAGAAACCCTGATTATCAGGGCTCCGTGGCACGTCGGCTTTTCAGGGCGCGTTTGTACCGGAAGCTTCTGTCGCTTCTGGTGCGGCGGGCGATACGGCAGGCAGAGCGCCGGTTTCCGTCTGCGCAGCGGGGGCTTCCACACAGATGCCCGCCCACTGGCACCGCAGCGAGGCGTTGATGCTGAAGGCGAGGATGAGCGAAACGATCAGACCGATGGTCACCTTCAGAATATCCTTGAACATCAGTCGTAGCGCCTGACGGACGGTGCGACCGTCCCCGGAGCTTGTCAGTCCCATCGCCAGTTCACGTCCACCGAGGAGCCCGATGAATACCCAGGTGGTGCTCATGGGGATGGTATTATCGACCGTCTTGATGAGCAGGACGATACCGTACACGAGGTCAATGATGGTTGCCGGCCGAACGTCCACCACGTGCGACTTCTCGTCCACGACCTGCTGAATGGCTTCACCCTTGCCGAAGAAAAGAAAGGCCAGACCAAAGAACAGCGAGCCCGCAAAGACAGTGAATTGAAGAACCGACAACTGACGCGGCAGAAAAACGGCGATGTTGGCAGCGTCCTGAATCAACCAGATGGCCCAGAGAAGTCCGCTGGTCACCCATTGCAAGGCCGTCCACGCGGGGTGAGGTGTCCCGGTGAACCATCGAGCCATGGCTTTGCCCAGCGTGAGCCAGATAAAGATCGCAAGTCCAAATGCGATGAAGTAGCCGCCGATCGACTTTTGCAGGACACTCGCGATGCCGGTGCCATCGGGGTCGAAAGACGTCAGCAGCAGAATGGTCGTCGAGACGGGCATGCGAAGCCGCGTCAGAATGAGCAGAAACACGGGTGCTGTGATCTGCAGATAGTTCAGCGACTGCGGCTGAGGAAACTCGCTCAGGCGACCCCACGAGACGTCGCCGTTATTCAGGATGTATCCGGTGGTCATGGTGGCGAGAAAGATGCCGCCCACGAACAGCCACAACACCCACCAGGTCTTGTCACGGTTAGACGAGATGAAGGTGCCAATGGTCTGGATGCTGTCATTGGCGATGGCCGAGTAGCCTGCGAACAGGAACCCAAACCACATGGCTGCAACAGGGAAAGGAGCCACCATGGCCGCGCCTACAAAGGCGCAGATCAGGAACACCAGAAAGCCCCGCTCCCGAAGCAGGTAGGTGTTGAAAGCTGGAACAAGTCCTGTCCGGCGATCTTCAGTTGCTGGCGATGATGCGGCGGGCTGGCTCATGTGGACCCATACTCGTCAGACGAGGGATGCATTCTGCACGCGAGCTGTTACCGGCCCTTTGTGACAATTTGGGGTCAATCTGGCGACGAGCACTAGGAATATCGAATTAGAAGGCCCACATCATGCGGCCCTGAAGCGTCCATGCCGGGGTAGCGTTGACAGCCTGTTCGTAGAGCGTGGACTGATTGAGCACGATGTTGACGGGCTGAAGACGTTGGCGTCCGACGGCGCCGTCGAACGCTGAGCCCGGCAGATAGAGGCCGCCGGTGAGGTCGGCCATGAACCGGGATTCCTGCCAGTAGAAGCCGATATCGGTCTCGATACCGTAAAACCCTTCGCCAGACGGGGTGGTTTCGGGTGCCATGGCGAAACCGCCGATGACGTCGGCGCGCACGCCGAGCGCGGTCTGGTCGCGGGCGAAGAGGTCGTACTGGAAGAAGGGGTTGAAATAGACCGCGTTGGTGATGGTTCCGATGATTTCACGGAACATGATCATGTCGACGAAGTAGTTGCGGTCGAACTGAAAGTTGGTGAGCTTGGGCTCGCCGTTATTGAGTGAGAACTGGTCGAGCACACCAAATCCGACGATCTGTTCGCCGTCCTGCAGTCGGGACTGGTCAATCGTGCGGCCTGTCGCGAAGCCGGTATTGAGGCCGGTCGCGAGGGCAGCGTTGACGAACTCAAACTCGAGGGCGCCGCCGAACTGCCGGATCTGTCGAGGGCGCACGAGCGCATAGCCCGATCCGGGATCCAACTGCGCGTTGTCGATGCTGCCCACGATACCAGCAAACTCGCCTTCGAGGCGAATACGCTGCACGGCGCTGGGGTTAGCCTGAAGGCGGAACCACAGGTCGGGGATGACGGCGCGTGCGCCGCGAGCGATCCACTGCAGGTCATCACCGAGCTCGTTCTCAATGACGTTGTACCCTTCGGCCGACAGCCGCTGTGTGCGATACGACGTGTAAAGGCCCCAGTCGAAGGCCGCGCGACGCGGTCCTCCGACACCATTCAGTTGCTCGTTTCGGGCCTGAACCTCGGTTTCGGAGAGCGGTCGCTGGAAAATGGCGAGCAGGTAGGAGCGTACGTCGTCGTAGTTCGACAGCTCGCGCGCCTGCCCGTAATACTCGTCCAGCGAGATGTCGGTGGGTCCGCTGTAGTTGTAGTCCCAACCGAGCACCAGGTAGGTATTGAACAACTGAGTGGTGAACTGGGCGCGGTCCACGTAGTCGCCAAAATCGCAGTCCATGCAGCCGTGCCCCTGCATGCTGACACCGCGCTGACTGACGCGGGGTTCGCGGAGCGAGCTGTACGAGCCGCTGCCGTTGGCGATCAGGCCCAGGCCCCAGTGGGATGCCATTCGGCCGACGCGGATATTACCAAAGAAAGGCTTCACCTCGGCGTAGGCCTGCGTGACCGATATGGAGTTCCTGCCGGAGTTGAAGACGTTGAGCGGTTCCTGCGTCCGGGTGAAGCCCATCAGCGGCAGGTCGGTGCGCAGACCGTCGAGGGATTCTTCGTTGAATCCGTCGGGGGTTGAGCCGAGCACCAGGTTGTCCAGAATGTTCATTTCGACGTGAATACGCGCATTCTGTGTCACGTGGAAAATCGGACGCAGCCGAAGTCGCACATTGGCACCGGCGAGGTGCTCGGCGCCGCCGTTTCCAAACTGCGGGGCTTCTGCACGCTGTCCGTCCTCGTTGAGGACCGTGGTTGCGCTTGTCGAGGGGATCTCAATGTCTTCGAAAGTCGTGCCTGTGCCGGGCTCGAGCAGCGCCTCGATCGGCGGCAGGACCGGGCTCGTGCCGGCCGTGTCGAGATCAAGGTTCCAGAATGAGTCGGCGCGAAACCGGAAGTACCCGTGCCACTCCACACGAGGGTAGGTGGAACCCGTGTCCATCAACTGTGCAGGGTTAATCGGCGCTACCGCAGCGGGCGACGCGCTCCCTCCCGGGTTGCTGCGTGCATAATCCTGAAACGTGCGCGATGAAGCAGGCGGTGGCGTCGCTTCGTCTTCCACAGGCGCTGCATTCTCCGCCGGAGTTGGCTCGGCCGCCTCGGCCGCAGTGGATGACTCTTCTTGCGGCGCCTCTTGTGCGACCGCTGGGGCCGACAGCAGCAGTAGAAAGCATGTCAATTGAAGGCCGCGCTTGTTCATCTCATCTCCGCAGTATTCAAAAACACAGGTAATATCGGTTACTTCCAACCTCGGGCGCACTAACATGCTGCTTTTCGCACTGTCAACGCTGCCGCGAGTCGCGCTGCGATAGCACCCGATACACGGGCTCGATACGCGCCTCGTGCCAGATATCGTCCTCACGTTCTTCACGATATGTCAGACCCTTTTGGCGCTTGCGGCGTACCCGGAAGCAAGGCGGCAACGTGCGCAGGTTTGCGCCAGAAAACCGCACCCGGGTTGCGCTTCCGGCGCCGGTAGTGGTATTCCCTTACCCTGACTTTGTGCCGGTTCGACAGCAGGCGATCACATGGCTATTCGACGAGACCTCCGACAGGATCCTCTTGCTAACCGCATGCTGAACGACCCGTTCTTCAGCGCGGAACCCCTTCAACAGGCAGGGCAGCTTCCGGCCGACGATCTGCTGGACGAAGCAGTCGACGAGTTTGCCGACGGTGAGGTGTACCACGAGGACGCCACCAACGTCTTCACCGAGGATCAGGTTCGGGGATTCATGGATGAGGCCGTTCTCGATGATGACATCGAGGAGATCGACGAAGACGAAGAACATACCGCTATCTACGACCCTCATGCGCACGCCGTGCCCTCTGCTGCCGCGCAACCCGTCGCCAGCATGCCCCAGCATACCATGCGGATGTCGCCGATGGCGCTGCAACAGCCTGTTCAGCGAGCGACCGGCCCGCAGGTGCAGGCTTCGCAACCCGTTCGACAGACTGGCTCTCGTGCTGCTGCCGCCACCACTCGTCCAACGGGCTCGGTGCCGGCTGCTTCGGGTCGCCCCGGGCAGGTTTCTGGCGCTGTAGCAGGGGTGTCTTCCGTCCAGTCGGGCACGTCGCCGTCTATCTCCATGCCTGTGCCCCGGCAGCGAACGATCGAACAACCTGCCGTGCGCCAGGTCTGGCAGGAAGAAGCCACGGTTGTCACCGATGGCGCAGCATTCCGTGCGGCTGCCGAACGAGCCAACCCTTCGGTTTCTTCCGCTGCCGTTTCCGGCGCATCGGTCTCGCCACGCGCCGGAGCACCCTTCCGGTCGGGAAATCAACAGGTCGTCGCGGCGCCGGTCGCAACCCCTGCCCAGCCAGCCGCATGGTCGCCCGCTCAGCTGATTATGGGCGTTATCCTGCTCGTCGCCCTTCTCGGCGTCGCCGTGCTGACCTGGCAGATTGTCAACAACAACAACGGTGCAGTCGTCGAACAGCCCGGCATTCTCGTCGTCAACTCGACACCCAGTGGCGCAACCGTTCGCATCGGAAGCGAGACCCGCGGTACAACGCCTGCCGTGATTAGTGATCTCGCCCTGAACCAGCCGCTGGCGCTCGTTGTTGAGCTGCCCGGCTACGCCACCGCTGCCGAGGTCATGACCCTGACCGAGCCACTGACCGAGCGTCAGTTCATGCTGCAGGCCGAAGTGGGACAACTGCTGGTCACGACCGTGCCTCCCGGAGCTCAGGTGTTTGTCAACGGCGAGGAAAAAGGAGTCGCTCCCCAGACGATCCAGGGGCTCGATCGCTCTCGCGCGTGGACGGCGACGGCCACGCTTGATGGCCACGCACCCGCTACGCAGACCGTTCGTTGGGAGGCAGGTAGCCTGCCCGAGCAGAGCGTCGTGCTTGTCCTCACCCCGCTGGCCCCGCCGCAGGTTGCCGGGGAAGCCAGTGGCGCCGTTGTAGTCGCCACGCCCAGCGTCGCTGCCGAGCCTCCTGCGCAACCCGTCGCGCAAGGTACGGCGCCAGCGCGCTCCACCGCGGAAGCCACGCCGCCTGCGCGGGAAAGACCCTCGGCTCGTCCGAGTGCTGAACGGCCCTCCGCCACCGCGACCGCAGCACCTGCAGACTCAACTCCACGGCGTGAACGCCCATCGGCCCGCGCGTCCGAGCCCGCTGCGGCGGCTCCTGCTCCTGCTGCAACAGGCAGCGCGACCATCAGCGTTCAGGCGGTCCCTTATGGTCAGGTCTGGATTGACGGACGCATGGTCGCCCGTGAGACGCCACTGCTGAATCATTCGCTCGACGCGGGTACCCACCGGGTCAAAGTGTACTTCGAGTCACTTCGGCAATTCTCGG
>JAGWVZ010000262.1 GCA_018970625.1 Myxococcales bacterium
CACCGACTGGACGGCTTCGGGTTCGATGCACATGGGTCGTGAGCTGGCGTGCGCAGCGTACCTGAACGAGACGCACTACGGCGGGTTCTTTACCGACCGCGAGCTGTGGCTCATGGCGACGCAGTGGAACGCCGAGGCCCTGAAGATCGACGACGTCGTGGGTTCACTCGCGGTGGGTTTGTACGGCGATGTCGCGATTTTTGACGGCGGCGCCCCCGACGCTCCCTATGTGGCCGCGCTGGCAGCCAACGCTGACAGCACCGCGCTGGTGTTGCGCGGCGGCACGCCGCTCTATGGCGATGCTGCGCTGGTGGCCGGTGTGACCGGCGGCGCCGATTGTGATGTGGTGCCGGATGTATGCGGCGAGGCAAAGCGCGTTTGCTCGACGCGTGAGACCACGTTCTCGATTGACACGCTCATCGCCGAGAACGTGGGCAACTATGGCCTGTTCTTCTGCGACACCCCGGATCGCGAGGTCACCTGTGTGCCGTCGCGCGACGGCGAGGTGTCGGGTTCGACGGTGTACGACGGCTCGGTCTCGGACACCGACCCTGACGGCGACGGCCTGCCGAACGGCGACGATAACTGCCCCACCGTGTTCAACCCGGTGCGGCCCATGGACGCTGGCGTGCAGGCCGACGGCGACGCCGACGGGCGTGGCGACGCGTGCGACGTGTGCCCGAACACGGCGTTCTCGACCGTATGCGAGCGCCCCGATCCCGACGACTTCGACGGCGACGGCGTGTTGAACGCGACCGATAACTGCCGCAGCGACGCCAACGCCGACCAGCTCGACGGCGACGGCGACGGCCTGGGCGATGTCTGCGACGCCTGCCCGGCGTACCCGAACCCGGGCGGCGCTGCGTGTCTGGTGACCATTTACGACGTCAAGCAGACCGTGCCCGAGGGCGAGCGCGTGGTGGTGGAAGGCGTGGTAACGGCCCGCCGCGGCAACGCGTTCTTCCTGCAGTACCTGCCCGACGACCCCGGTTATGCCGGCGCCGACTTCAGCGCCGTCTACGTATTCCTGGGCTCGACCCTGCCCGCCGGCATTACGGCTCCGACGGCCGGCCAGCGGGTGCGCGTGACGGGCACCACCGACGATTTCTTTGGTCAGCGTCAGCTGCAGCGCGTCGAGTCGATCACCGTGGTGGAGTCGGGGCTTGCGCTGCCCGAACCGGTGGTGGTGACCCCGGCCGAGGTCGCGACCGGCGGCACGCGCGCCGCCGCGCTCGAGGCGGTGCTGGTGACCATTCCCGACACCACGGTCACTTCGAAGGCCCCGACCCCGGGCGCTTCCGACCCAACGCCCACCAACGAATACGTGGTCGGCGACGGCGTGCGCGTGGACGATGGCATCTTCAACACCTTTGCCACGGTGAACGTGGGCGACCGCATCTCGGTGACGGGTCTGCTGCTGTTCGCGTTCGGCAACAGCAAGATTCTGCCGCGCTTTGCCGAAGACGTAGCGCCCGTGGCTACCGGCCCGGTGACCATCTCGACGTTCGGCCCGGCGCAGGCGTTTGTGCTGCGCGCCGACGGCGCCTCTGTGGCGCCGGTCGGCGTGTACCCGTCGGCCCTGTCGGTGCGCCTGTCGCGCCGTGCTCCCGCGGGCGGCGTCACCGTCACCTTCTCGGGCGCCACCGACGTGACGGCCGCTCCGCTCTTCTTTGCCGAGAACGTGCAGCAACTCGATGTACCGCTGCTGGCGACCTTCAGCGGCGGCGCTGCGCTGGTCGACACCACCCTCACCGCCACGCTGGGCGACTCGACGGCGACCGTGAACCTGCAGCTGGGTGCCCTCTCGTCGCCCATCACCGTGACCGGCGGCGGCACCCCCACGTTCCCGGCGGCGCGCAGCGAGACCATGACGTTCACCCTGTCGGGCCCCAGCCCTGCCACCGTTACGCTTCCCGTGGCCCTCACAAGCCCCGATGGACTGACTTTTCCCGTTGGCAACGCGTCCATTACCGCTGGTGCCACCAGTTTTGAGGTAACGGTGCGCGCTCCGGCCGCCGGCGACTTCACGCTGGTGCTGAGCACGCCCTGGGAGTTCGGCGACAACGCCATCGTCTACCCCATTACCGCCGAAGCGCCCGCCGGCCCCGAAAACTGCCTGATCTTCTCGGAGTACGTCGAGGGTAGCTCCAGCAACAAGGCCATTGAGGTCTGGAACTGCGGTGTGAACGAGATCGACCTGACGGGTGTGTTCATTAGCCTTCGCTCGAACGATACCACCACAGGCGAGACCAATGGACAGGCGCTAACGGGCTCGCTCGCACCCGGCGCCGTCTTGTCGTGGTGTAATTCCAGCGCAGTCGCCGCGCTCCGCTCGGCGTGCACAGCGACCTCGGGTGTGGCCAACTTCAACGGCGATGACCGACTGGCCTTGTATCGCAATACCAACGGCACGGTCGGCTATCAGGCCGACGACGAGCTTCTGGACACCTTCGGTGTGTTCGACGGCCCACGCCCGCCGGCGACCACGTGGCAGGACAACACCTACCGCCGCTGCGTGAACCAGAACCCCAACCTGAACACCAACCCGTTTGTGATTGGCGACTGGTTCACCGAGCTGCCCATCGACACGTTCACTGGCGTTGGCGTGGCTCCCACGACCGACTGCGCCCCCTGAACCGGGCGCGGCGGCCGAACCTGAGTGGCCGGGGCGTACCGCTGACCATCACCGGCGCACCCACGACCGGGCGTGCTGCCGCCCTGCACATGCTGCTGTGGTTTCAGGCCGCTTCAGGGCCGAGCCGATCGGCGAACACGAGCTTTGCGTCGCATACAGGCGGGGCTTTCGCATTGACCCCATGCGCGATTGTCGCCAAGACGCCCGCGCAACGGTGACCGTTTTCTGTTGAGTCGAGGTCGTTATGCGTCGGACTGACGTGCTTTGTATTCGTCGATTTCTGCTGATTCCACTGCTGGCGGTAGCCGCCTGTAGCTCGGACACCGGTGACACCCTCGACGCAGCCGGGGTGCCGGACGCAGCCGATGTGCAGGGCGGTGGTGATACCGACGCTGCCACCCCACCCGACGATGGCGCAACGGTCGGCGATGCCGCAGCGTCTGACACGCAGACCGGCGACGACACGACCGTCGCCCCCGATGCAACCGGCGATGTCGTGGCCGACGCGCTGGCCGATGCGGACGCACAGGCCGACGCCGACGCACAGGCCGACGCGGGCGATGACGCTGACTCGGCTGACGGCACCGACGCGACCGGGTGCTCGGGCAACCCGCGTCAGGATGCCGACGGCGATGGGGTCTGTGACGCTGACGACGTGTGCCCGGCAGGCGACGACACCCTGGACACGGACGGCGACGGCACGCCCAACGCCTGTGAAGTGTGTGCCGGTGGCCCCGACGCCGACGCGGACGGCGTGCCCGACGCGTGCGATACGTGCGCCGGCGGCCCCGACGACGCCGACGATGACGGCGACGGCGTGTGCGACTTTCTGGACACGTGCCCCGAGGGCATTGACAGCGCCGACGCCGACCGCGACGGCGTGTGCGACCTGCTGGACCTGTGTCGGGGCGGCGACGATTTCGCCGACGCCGACACCGACGGGGTGTGCGATCTGAATGACCGGTGCCCGGGTGGTCCCGACGGCGCCGACGCTGACCGCGATGGCGTGTGCGATGTGCTCGACCAGTGCCCGGGTGGAATTGACACGGCCGATGGCGATGGCGACGGGGTGTGCGATGCGCTGGATCGGTGCGCGGGTGGCATTGACAGCGCCGACGCCGACGGCGACGGGGTGTGCGACGCGCTGGATGCGTGTCGGGGCAACGATGCCAGCGGTGACAGCGACAACGATGACGTGTGCAACGACCGCGACGTGTGCGCGGGTGGCATTGACACGGCCGACGCCGACGGTGACGGCGTGTGCGATTTCCTGGACCGGTGCGCGGGTGGCATCGATTCGGCCGATGCAGACAGCGACGGCGTGTGCGACGCGCTCGACGCGTGTCGCGGCAGCGACGCCAGCGGCGATACCGACAACGATGACGTGTGCAACGACCGCGACGTGTGCGCCGGCGGTGTGGATTCGGCCGATGCCGACGGTGACGGCGTGTGTGATTTTCTGGACCGCTGCGCCGGCGGTGTGGATTCCGCCGACGCGGACCGTGACGGGGTGTGCGACTTTTTGGACCGCTGCGCCGGCGGGGTAGATACCGCCGACGCCGACGGCGACGGTGTGTGCGATGCGCAGGATGTATGTGTGGGCGACGACTCCACCGGCGACTCCGATGCTGACCGCGTTTGCGATGCGCTCGACGAGTGCCCGGGCCTCGACGACGCCTCGGAGGCGTGCCTGCTGGCTGACTCGCCTCGTCGCAGTCTGCCCGTGGACGAGGTCGTGACCACCTGCCGTACGCTGCCCGCGACCACGACGGGCGACACGTGCCAGGTGACGACCGCAGGCAGCAGCGGCGTGCGCTTGCGCGGCGAAGTGCTCACGCCCGAGGGCCGGCTGCTGGGCGGCGAGGTGCTGGTGAGCGCCACGGGGGCCATCACCTGCGTGGGGTGCGATTGCAGCGCCGCGGCGGGTGCGAGCACAGCAACGGTGGTGTCGTGCCCGACCGGCGTGGTGTCGCCGGGTCTCATTAACGCCCACGACCACATTACCTTCACGCAGAACGCTCCGCTGCCGGGTCGCACCGAGCGCTATGATCATCGGCACGACTGGCGAACGGGCGCCAACGCCCACACCGAGCTCAACGTGTTTGGGGGCGCCACCGTGCAGCAGATTCAGCTGGGCGAGCTGCGGCAGCTGTTCACCGGCACCACCTCGGTCGCCGGCTCAGGTGGCGTCAACGGCGCCCTGCGTAACCTCGACCGCCTGGCTACGCAGCAGGGCGGCATCAATCAGGACCCGGTGGAATACAGCACCTTCCCGCTCGGCGACACGGCGGGGCTTCAGCTGGCCACCGGCTGCGGCTACCCGAACTACGATTTGCCGACGGTGCTCGCATCTGACTGCTACCTGCCGCACATCGCCGAGGGCGTGGATGCGTTCGCGCGAAACGAGTTTCTGTGTCTGAACGGCGCACCGGGTGGCACCGATCTGGTGGAAGGCAACACGGCGATTGTTCACGCCATGGGTCTGAACGCGACCGACGGTGCGGCCATCGCGGTGGAAGGCGCTTCGGTGGTGTGGTCGCCGAGGTCGAATATCTCGCTCTATGGTCACACGGCGCCGGTGACGATGTTTTATAATCAGGGCGTGCGGCTTGCGCTGGGCACCGACTGGACGGCGACGGGTTCGGCGTCGGTGACGCGCGAGCTGGCGTGCGCGCGGGAGTTCAATGAGCGGTACCTGGACGGCTTCTTTAGCGAGCGCGAGCTGTGGCTGATGGCGACGCAGTGGGCGGCGCAGGCGCTGGCGGTGGACGACGTGGTGGGTGCGCTGCGAACGGGGCTGGTGGCTGATATCGCGGTGTTTGAGCGTGGCGCGTCGGCGACGCCGTATCGGGCGGTCATCGATGGTGATGCCGGCCGCGTGGGGCTGGTGTTGCGCGGCGGTGTGCCCATCTACGGTGACTCGGTGCTGGTGGCGGCGCTTGCAGGTACGGGCTGCGAGAGCGTGACGCTGTGCGGCGACGCCAAGCGCGTGTGTGCGACCACGGACCTGGGCGTGACGTATGCGTCGCTGCTGGCGAGCG
>JAGWVZ010000263.1 GCA_018970625.1 Myxococcales bacterium
GGGTCTATTCATCTGGGCGCAGGGCCCCGCACTCGCCTACGCCATGCATGCCCTGCTGATGTTGATCTCCGTTGTGCAGATTCGAAAGCTGCCGGATACGTTGCCCAAGGGAAATTCGTTGCCGGTCTTTCAGTCGCTGCGCGAGGGATTTGCGGCCGTATTTTCCAACAAGGTCGTGCTGTCGTGCATGGTGCTGGACATGTGCGCTGTCATTCTCGGCGGTGCCACAGCCCTGTTGCCGGTATTTGCCGAAGATATTCTGCACGTTGGCCCGGTCGGTTATGGCGCATTGTCTGCCGCCATGGAAGTCGGCGCGCTCAGCATGGCGACCTTCCTCGCGATTCGTCCACCCATTGAGTCAGCAGGGCGCACGTTGCTGCTGAGCGTTGTCTTTTACGGCCTGGCCACCATCGGGTTTGGCCTCTCCACGTGGCTGCCGCTGTCGATCGTGATGTACGCGCTCGTCGGCGCGGCCGACCAGATCAGTGTCGTCCTGCGGCACACAGCCGTGCAGATGTCGACGACGGACGATGTGCGCGGCCGGGTCAGCTCGGTGAACATGTTGTTTATTCACGCCAGCAATCAGCTCGGGGCGCTGGAATCCGGTCTGTTGGCAGCCGCTATTGGCGCGCCCATGGCGGTCGCCAGCGGTGGTGTCGGCGCCATTCTGGTCGCCATCGCCATCGGTTTTGTCGTGCCGGCGCTGTACCACTATCGCGTGGCTCCGGCCCAGAAAGACGCTGCGGCCTGAAGTCCGTGCGCGGTCTGGAGCAAAGAACGCCGCCGCGCGCTGAATCTCCCACGCCCTGCCACACGCTGGTTACACGCCCACCAGCTCAACGAGCACCAGCTCGGCCGCTTTTCGCGGGTCATCGTCATCGGTCAGGCACCAGAACTGCCGGTCGTGCGCTCCGGGTGAAAGACCTTCGATTTTCTGTCTCGTGGGTTTTCCCGACTCGTCACAAACCGTTATCCACCAGACGGTATTTTTTTCACGGAATCCCAGATATGACCCCAGCACCTCGCCATCATCGCGCGCATTGGGTGAACGTTCAGCGGTGGCCGAAAACCAGACGCCATTTTCGGTTTGCGTGAGATCGGTCCAGGTAATGCCGGCATCTTCTATCGCACCCAGAACACCCTGCGCCACCGCTTCCAGACGAGGAATGCTCGAAATACCGCCGCCCTGAACCCAATGTAGAAACGCATCGGTTGAGAAATAACCCAGAGTATTTCTCGCGATGTGATCGGCGGTAGCGGCCCCATTTCCGCGATTCAACAGCATGACCTGCGGCCCGTTGCAAAGAACCCCTTCGATATTCATGTCGCTCCCCGAAAATGACTTCTCTTCCCGCAGGGCAGCGTAATATTCGCGCGCGAAAAATAATCCCGGTTCGGCATTTGCAGGGCGATCATCCCATCGCAACACGACCTCCCTCGCGGGTGACGACCCCGACCCCAGCGCCAGTAAATCAAACCCGATAGTCCCGGGTACGGTACAGATCGCCTCCAGATCGAACTTGAAATCCTTGTTTCCACGATCGGAGCCAAAGGTACGGGCGCCATCTTCGCCTTCCCGAAGCATGACGTGCTCGCATAGCGGCGGTTGCAGGCGACTGTTCAGCTCTGGCATGGCCGTCCAGGCCAGCCAGTGCGCGTCGTCCTGCACCATCCAGAAGCCCTTTTCGGTACGTGCCAGCCCAGACCCGGCGCGCACATGAGGTGGACGATCCAGCGCGCCGTCGGCGCCGGCACGATAAAAGAGGGGATAACGGGCAATCACAACGGCACGCGCACTCTTCAGCGGGCGACCGGTGAGGTCCGGATGATGAAACATGGCTCAACCTGCTGACGAACGAGACGGGCGGACGGCGGGGAGTAAAACCCGTCGCCGTCTCTGGCATTCCCTCGCACGCGCGACAGGTTGCAGGGAACAATCGAACCTGTCTTCAGGGCGCCATATCGGCAGGCACACAGAGTGAAATCGTCTGCGAACAGGCAGCACAACCGTCCTCGGCGCAACCGGGTTCCACATTGGCCTCGGTGACGCATACATAGCCCGCAGGGCAGTCGGCGTTGGCCTCGCAGGGCGTCTCGGGATAGCAGCCCCGTATGGGTGCAAATCCTTCGTCGACACAGCCGGGCTCATGCCATGCGCAAAACGGCGAGTCTTCACAACCGATGTCGGAGTTGAATTCGTTGCAAGGCTGAATGGCCTGGCAAATTCCATAAATACAGGCTGTGCCTGGAGTTTCGATGCAGTCTGCGTCCGTGTTGCAATCCTGATTGAGCACGCATGCGTAGGGTGTCTCGCAATCGTCGGTACAGCTCCACGAATCGGTCGCGCTGTCGCAGAAACAGTCCGATGAACGACAAACCGCCAGCGGTGAAGGCACACAGGACTCGCCGGCAGGACAACCGAGTACGTAACAGCCGCGCGGATCGGGTGTGCTGCACGCGTTCGGCAGCGGCGCCCGGCATGCGTACACAGGACCACAATCCGCTGTGCATCCCCACGTGCCGGTCGTCTCGTCGCACGAGCACATGGATGGCATGCAGCCAGGCTCATCGCTTACCACGCAGACCCCATCGCCAGGACATCCCTCTTCCAGACATCCACGCGGATGGGGCCCGGGGCAGGCTGAGACCGTATCGCCACCTGCGTCCGAAACGCCGGTGTCAGTGCCGGAGTCGGGCACGCTCTCGTCTTCGGTGCCGCAGGCCGCCAGACCCGTCCAGGCAAGGAGCGCCATCGCAATTCCCAGAGTGGACCACGCGCGGGGTGTGTTCGACTGCATACGATTCTCTCCGGTTCACGTTGTGAGCTCAGCTCGGTCCAGCTGTAGCATCGTCACAAAGTGAGGAGTGAAGCAAGCATAGAGGCGATCAAACCTTATTCGCCCATCAGGCGACGGGCCATGCCGTTGAGGTCAAACAGAAAGGGCATGCTGCGGGAATCAAAGGTCATGGTGCTGCCAAACTTCATGGTGCGAGCGGCTTCGAGCGCCACAAGGGCGCGTCCACCGGGCTGTGCCAGCAGGTTGTTCACACGCTCCTGCCCATTCTGCACAATGACCTCGATGATGCGGTCCGCCTCGGCCTGATACCGGGGCAACATCGCGGCCGCGCGGCCTTCGAGGAGTGCCACCTGTTGGTTGGTTTCGGCGCGAATGCCTTCAATTCCCACAGCGAAGTGTGGACCCGAGAGGTGCGCTTCGATATCGCTGCGCACCTGATTCACAAAGGAATCCCACTGGGGGGTACCTTCGGTGAGCCCTAACGCCAGAATCTCTGTTCGCCGGTTGACGAGCGCGATGTCAACCAGGGATTGCAGCACGGACTCGCGGTTGGAATCGTTGATGCCGATTCGATACGCGGTCTCGAGCAGCGCAGTCTGAGAAGCCCACCATGCGGAACGCTGATTGAGCTGAGAGACCGTCTCGTTGGCGTAATTATCGAGCTGTTGCTGGCTGTTGGCGAGCAGCTCCTGCGAACGGTCGAGTAATTGCTGTTGCTCCAGCAGCTGAATCCGGCCCAGCTGCTGTTCGTAGGTGGTGCTAAAGTAAAAGCCGCGAATATTGACTTGTTCGGCCTCCAGATAAAACGCCTCCAGGCTGGCATTCAGGGCGACCAGGGCGTCTGCTGCCGCAGCGTTTCGGGCCGGCACATCGTACCACTGTTCACTGGTGAGCGACGCCAGATGCTCCTGCAAAACACCTACGGCCGTATTGTGCGCGCGCACCTTGTAGGCTTCGCCCACCAGGAGACCGTCTGCCACGAGGGCATGCGCCCGGCCGGGCATCACGCGTATCGGGATGGTGGCATCGACCGTGACATTATTGTTCCCGGTGGTGCGAATCAGTAGCGGTTCGTATTCCTCGCCCAGGTCATCTGTGGTTGAGAAATTCAGAAAGAAATAACGGGAATCCACGCGATAAACACGATGCACGAAGGGTAACGAAATGTGATACCCCACAGCGAGGTCCTCGGACGCGATACCCCCGCGCACATTATTCTGTCGGACGCCAATTTCACCCGGGTGAATACGAATGGTGAATAACTCCAACAGCACAATGACGCTCACAACGCCTGCAAGCACGATAAGGAGATCGCGAACAAATGTCGGCATCGCGGGAACACCGTTGCTCCCGCGCGGAGGATTGGTTGCCATGATCGACCTCAGCGAGTGGTAGGAGGAAGGCTGTCGTAGCGGAGAGTCTGCGGTGTCGCGTCGTTCTGGAACGGCGACGCTTCTATCGTGACAGTGGCGATTCGCTCCGCGAGGGTGCGCATGACAGCCTCACGACCGGTGGTGGAGAGCGCCTGAACCTGAGCGGCCACCTGTTCCACGGTGGCGTTCCACTGCGCCTCTACCTCTGTCGCCCGCGCGTTGGCGTACTCCACGAGCGCACGACCCTCGCCTTCCGTCCGCGTGACCTGTGCCCCGGCGTCATTCAGACGACGCTGCCTCTCTGCAAGCGTCTGCGCCAGCTCGCCTTCCAGAGCCGCTCGGCGTTCCTGATAGGTCCGGTTCTGCATCTGGTCCAGATTGGCCAGCTCCCGCTGCCGTGAAGCGGCTGCGCGCTCCAGCTCCTGCCGAATCACCTCGCTCTGGTTGTCCGTGGTAATTCGCTCTTCGATGGCGTTCTCATACTCGTCCACGAAGTGCGGAAGCGGCGTATCGATGTTGATGATGCGCACGCCGTGGGGATTCAGTCGCTCGTTCAGCAGCACCATGGCCTCGGCCTTCATGGCCCCGTACTGGGTAGGGTCTGAGACCTGCATGGTGCTTCGGGTGCCCAGCGAATCCCGGAGAATCGAGCGCAAGGTGGGCTGCAGCCAGCGCCGAAAGTCTACGCCGGGCCCGATCTCGGCCAGAATCAGCGGCGCCAGATCAGGAATGACCTGATACTGAACCGTCATCGTATCAAACCAGAAGTTCGAACCGTCCGCCGCACGCACGGTCAGTCGCGGAAGGGTCGCGAAGTCCTCGGTCGTGAGCTCGCCCTGCAACGTTACCGTCTGCGGCGTCGCGTCGATAATGAACATCTCGTGAACGAACGGGACAGCGAGTGCGACGCCCTCGGTGTCGAGCGTCTCTTCGCTGCCGGTGAACAGATTCACCCGCACCGCGATCTCGCCCGCTTCGATCCGCCGTATCGAAGCCACGCTGGTGGCCAGCGCAAGCACGACGAGCACCAGAACCAATGTACGAACCATGTTCACCTCAGGGCCTTCAGGCCGGGGGTCGACGCACAACCACACTTCGAAGCAGTGACCGTAGCCAGACGTTTCACGAAATACCGCCCATGAGTGTACATCGTGAATTTGCCTTCGCTTTGCCTACCGAATTTCATCGGTGTGTTAAGCAATATTTTCCGATGTGCCCCTATTTTTCGCCGGCCGATTATTGCAGCCGCGCCAGCTGCTCTTTCTTGAGCCATGCCGTGATGCGCAACACCAGCGCGCGCGGCACAATCCCCGACATCGCCACCCACAGACGAATCGGAACGCCATGCACGCTCAGGCTGCGCCCTTTGCGAGCATCCCGAAGCGCCTGCTGTACCACATACACCGGGTTGGCGGCCATCGGTGGACTCTTGCGACCACCGGTCTCGGCTGCCACCATGAAGAACTCCGTATCTACCGGTCCCGGGCACACC
>JAGWVZ010000264.1 GCA_018970625.1 Myxococcales bacterium
TGCCTGGGTAGAGGTGGGCCCCACCCCCTCGCAGGGCGCCTCTTCGCTCCGGCTGCGTTTCATGACCGAGGCGGCCGACGGCACCGGACTGCTCGCAGGCGGCGAATCGAGCGATGGCCCGTTTTTCATGCGAAACAACGCCGGCAGCTGGACGCGTGAGACCGTGTCTGTGCGTGACACAGCGGGTGAAGCCCGCGCGTTGCAGGCCGCCGTCGAAGCGCGCGAACGAAGCATCGCCCGAGGCGAAACTCCCGCCGAACCTGTGCTGGCGCCGATGTTGCAACGTTCGCCGGCTGCTCAGGAACGCCCTGCCCTGCTTCCCCCCGTTGACATCGATACGGCTCCGGACGGACGTGGCATCATGGTCACCGCGCACGACGTCTACTGGCGCATGGGACCCAGCTGGATGCTGCTGCTGCAGCGTGAAGCGACCATTCAGGGTGTGGCGCTCGATGGCGGAGACGGTTACGTGCTGATCGAGGACGGCGTTCCTGTGCGATGCGTACGCGACCTTTGCGGAGGTGACCTTCCCGGTGCCGCCAATGCGCCTTCTGGCCTGCGCGCCAGCTGGCGCACCCCTCAGGGACTGACAGGCATGCTGGAGGACGGCTCGGTGGTCAGGTTCCTGCCGGCCACGACCTCAGGTGAATCCCCGCTGAACCTGCAGCAGATTGCCCCCGGCGCATGGGAGCTGGTGCAGGAACCCAGTCCGGGCCCCCTGCCCGACGGAGTCATCCGGGGACGTTTTCAGGCGGGTGCAGAAGACCTCCTCTGGTTGACAGACGGACAACTATACAGTCTGCAGTCGGCGCAATGGAAGCTGCAGGGCCTCATTCCAGAGGGGCACACGTTCTGGTCTCAGGGCGGTCGCTGGGGTGTTCTGGGCCCTCTGGGACTGTTGACACTTCTGGTCGTTCCGAACGCGACACCCTGAACACTGCTGCTCATCACACCGGCTATCGCGCTACCGTTCGTTCGTCCTGCTCTCGCGTCTCATGGAATGGCCCCGCGTGATCTCATTACCGACAACTTACTGGAATGTTCTCCGCTACGCCGAAACCCATCACCCCGGAGAAGGAACGTTCTGGGTGAGTGAGGTGGGTTTCTACCTGCCGGCGCGTGAGATCACTCCGGAAGCCTGGGTACAGCAGCTGGCGATGCATCGCTGGCCTCGCATGCATCCCGGTCTGCTCCCCTTCGCGGGCGATGGCGCAGGCAACCGATTCTGCTTCTATGTGCGCGGCGACGAAGCGCCTTCGATCAACGCCATCGTGTACTGGAGCCATCAAACCTACCGCGCAATCCCGGTTTCCACGGACTTTGTGGGGTTTCTGGACTGGATGCTCGTGCTGGGTCACTGGCTGGCACGGAGTCTGGATCTGGCGCCGCTGGACATGCAACATCTTCGCGAAGTCTTACTGCCCTTTGCGCAGGAGTTTCGCCCAGACCTTGAGCCGCTTCTGCCCCGACTGTACGAGCAGTACCCATCGGCTCACCGTCAGATCGTGTCGATCGCACCGCAAAGCCCGGCGTCACAGCTGGTGGTGGCGATGACGCGGATGGAGGACGGACATGCCGAGGAAGCACGCAGCCGTATTCAGCGCGCCCAACTGGACTTTCCCGAGTTTGCAGCGGCGTTTGCAGCCGAGCTTCTGGTGGCGGGCGAGACCATGTCCAACGACGAGTCGTTGCACCTGCTGCTTCGCCTGATCCGCGCCCCGCTGCTCTTCAGCGGCGATCCGCAGCTCACCAGTTTTCGGGAGGTGCCCGCTCTGGAGACTCCCTGGTTGTTCGATGCGCTGCTGAGCAACCCGGAGTTCGAAGACTCGGATGTTCCCACCGCCCTGTACGAGCTGGTCCGTGGCGAGGTCTGGTGGGATGCTGAACCGTGGCTGGCGGCATCAGTAGAGTGTGCCAATGAGGGCGATCTGGAGCTGGCGCTGGTGCTGGCCCTCAACGCTTCGACCCTGCCCATGGAAGACGACCTCGCAGACGCGTGGTACTCCCTCATGGTGGAGTTCTTTGATGCGCTGCAGTGGCCCTGGCATCTGACGGCGGCCCGAAACGATCTGGTACGGCATCGAAGCGGTGCCACACGTCGCAAGTGAACCCTGCCGACAGTAAACCGCTCCGGCGATAGGCCGCAAACTTGCCGGGGCGCGCAAAACAGCGCATGATAGGCGTTGGCATGGTTCCATTTGAATCGGACCTCGTGCGCCAACGCGTCCCTCAGGCTGAGGGCGGCGTGGCTTGCGACGTCCGCCTGGCATTCGGGCTGGTATGACGCTCTTGTTCCCCACACCAGAGAGCCGCGTCGATGCCACACTGGCGTTTAACGCGGGTGTGCATGCGATGCAGCAGGGCGATGATGCAACCGCGGTGGCGCACTGGCAGCGAGCTGCCGAGCTGGACGCAACCCTGGTGCCGGCCATCCACAACCTGATCGTGTATCACGAAGAGCGTGAACAGTACGAAAAGGTGGCTGACCTGTACGGGATGCAAATCGCGCTCAACCCGTTCGATACCCGCGCTCTCATTCGGCAGGCCGCTTCGCTGAGGCGACTGCGACGGTATAGTGCGGCGGTCGCCAACTACGAAAAGGCCATCCGCTTCTATCCCTGGTTCCGATTCTGGTACGAAGAGCTCGCGCAGATTCTGGACGAAGCAGGGCAGCCAGAACTGGCGGCGGGCTGGCGCGAACGTGCGTCCTCGATCGACAGCGATGAGGCCGAAATGGCCTGTGAAGACGGCACCCTTCACCTGAGGCGAGGCAATTATCCACTCGCGTGCGCCTGCTTCCGAGCCGTTCTCGAAGATTTCCCCAACAACCTCGATGCGCGCCTCAAACTCGCGCAGACGCTTCACGAGATGGGGGACACCGACGCTGCGTTGACCGAGTTTCAGGATGCTCTCGCGATCGCCGAGACCTCGGCGGCCGTGGTTCACTTCCACCGCGCTCGCGTTCTGCTGGAGGTCGGACGAACCGACGACGCCATGCATGACCTGCAGACCGCGCTCGAACTGGAGCCTGGCTTTGGTCGCGCGCAATACCTGCTCTCGCAGCTCGACCTGCAACCGGCTGACCCCGAAACCATTCCCCCGCCTTCTGAGCCCCGGAGCAGTGACGCAACACGTGCAGCTCACCCGGCCAACCTCTGGGAAGCACCGCTGCTTGAACAGTTGCGTGAGCTCACCGCGCTCAACAAGGCAGCTGGAAGCGCGGCACGCTTCGCCCTCATCATTGAACCCCATGCCTCGCTGGCACCCGCTGCCATGCGACTCACGGACCTGCTGCACGCGCTCGAGCTGGCTCCCGGTGGCAGTCGGATTTTGCCCGTCATGGTGGTCGAGACCGAGGCAGGCGCCGGCGAAGGCATGATCGGCGTGAACCGGGTTGGCTGGCTTGGCTCGGATTCATTCCCCGACATGCGCGTCATCAGCTGGAATCCCCACACCGACGGACTCCCCGTCGATCAGGCGGTGCTCGCTGCCGTCAACGCAGCGCCCGAAGGCTACACGGCCTTCATTCTGCTCAGCACCGGGCGCGTCCGAGGTGACCAGACGACCGTTGCCCGCCTCATCCGAGGCACCACCAGCCTTGCCTGGATGTTGCTTTCACCTGCGGGCAACCCCGGCGACGTGGCCGCGAGGCTGCAACCCGTCGCACCCGGCTTCCGCGACTACGCCATCCACTGATCCATGAACGATCCGAATGAACCGGGGGCCGGAATCTGAATACATCCCCGTTGGTTACCGTCCCTGCTCGCGTTGCCTTCAGGGCGGTGGTTCCACCGACCGCCGCGTCCTTCCCGGGAGTCGCCCATGCGCACGACCTTTGCCTTCGCTACCTCTGCTCTCACGCTTCTGCTCCTTGTCGGGCCAGCCAACGCGCAGGAGTCCGCCGAAGCTCATGCCACACCACTGCCCGCCATCGCGTTGAATATCGCACCATCGGCAGCGACCGCTGCGGCCGATGAGGCGCCAGACGCCAGCGCCCCGCAGTGGGTTACACCCTCCCATCAGGGAGACGAGCTGCAGGCGCAGTACTTCGATAACGGAACCGGCGGACCGCAGCAGGGCGCCGGCTATTTTCCCGATGTACCCCGCGAATCCATCGATGACCTGGTCATTGCGCCCACCTACGGCCGACGCACCGTCCTCGCGGCCTTTCATCTGGGCGGCGGGCTCAATCTCATGTCGCTGAAGAAGGTCGACAACAGCTTCTTCCTGCCGAACGAAGCGGACGGTTTTGCGTTCACCGTGCCCGCCACCATCGAAGCGGGCGGCTACATGGAGTTTGCGGGCCTCGTCCGAGTTGGCGTCGTCGGCAACGGCTACTTTGCCGCCGCACGCAACCGCGGCGCCAGCGGCGGTAGTCTGGGCGGTACGCTGGAGTTCGGAGGCGGCGATGTCTGGCGCTTCTGGGGTGGCGTGGTCGTCGGAGGCCGGTGGATCAGCGCCGATGCACAGGACGACGCCGGGCGCGACTATGGCTGGAACGCGCGCTTTCTGCATTACCGCCTGCATGGCCACGTCGAGCGTCAACTCAACCCCTGGGTGTCGCTCCGGCTCACACCATGGCTGGGCCTGGGCACCCTGCGAGACGAGACGTTTGACGTACCATTGCCGCGCGATGCGCCCTCAAACGTCATCCCTGCGGACAGCGGCTACCGCGAGTTCTCTGCCGGTTTGCTCTTCTCGGTCGTACTCGGAACAGGTCGTTGAATGCGCGCAGTCGTGCAGCGGGTCACAGAGGCCCGCGTCGTTGTGAACGATGAAATCATTGGCGCCATAGGGCCCGGATTGCTTGTTTTGCTGGGCTGCGAGCAGGGCGATACCGACGATGATCTCAACTACATCGTTGCGAAAACCATCGCGATGCGCGTCTTTGGTGACGACGATGGAAAGATGAATCTCTCGGTACTGGAACGCGGCGCACAGGTGCTTCTGGTGAGCCAGTTCACCCTGTTCGGCGACATGCGCAAAGGACGCCGACCGTCTTTCACGCAGGCGATGGAGCCCGGCGCGGCGCGCGCCATGTACGAACGCGCGATTCAACGCTTCATGAGCGAAGGCGTGCGCGTCGCCACCGGACAGTTCGCAGCCGACATGAAAGTGTCGCTGACAAACGACGGCCCGGTGACCATCCTGCTCGACAGCCGCCGCACCTTCTAGGGCAGGTTGACGCCGTCGAAGCGCCAAGGCATTGCAGGGCGGCGGTACGCCCCGGGCCGGTGCGCGCACCGCCCTGCCCCGAACGCATTCCGCGGCCGGGTGTCCAACTTCCCGAGTGTCCATGTCAGACAATAACCCCACGATTTTCGGCAAGATTCTGCGGGGCGAAATCCCGTCCACGCGCGTCTGGGAAGACGACCAGTGCATCGCATTTCGCGACGTGAACCCCGTCGCTCCAACGCACGTGCTGGTGATTCCCCGCCGGCACATCGCCACACTGAACGACGCTACACCCGACGACAAGCCGCTGCTGGGCCACCTGATGTGGGTGGCCACACAGATTGCGGCACAGCTGGGCGTGGCCGAAGACGGGTACCGTGTGGTGATGAACGTCGGGCCGGGCGGCGGCCAGACCGTATTTCACATCCACCTGCACATCATCGCAGGGCGGCCGCTCGTCTGGCCGCCCGGATAGAAGCGT
>JAGWVZ010000265.1 GCA_018970625.1 Myxococcales bacterium
AATCTGGACGCCTCGGCTCCGTTGCGAACGCTGCTGGACCTGACGTGTACGGGCGATTCGGTGAGCGGGGCTTATCTGTCGACACCGGACGGCTCAACCGACATTTTCCGGTGGGACGCCGAGGTGCCGTCACCGCTCACACCCACCCCCGGCAGCGGAGACGTGGGGGATTATTGCACGCCGGCGACCGCGGGCCAGATTCTGGCGCGTCGCGAAACGGTGGCCGGGCCGCCCGTGATTGTAACGGCGCTCGACAACCAGGTTCTCTACAACGCGATCGCACCGGACCTGTTTCGCGGCCGTGATCAGGACACCGACGGGGTTCCGGACTTCTCGGAGCTGTATCAGAACCAGATTGTCTTTCTGCTGGAGTCACGCCCGGCGGCCCTGCTGGCCTACGCGCCGGCGCCGGTCGCCTTTCTGGAAGCGTGGGCCGACCGCTACGATGGCAATGTGGAGTACGTGGCGACCGCATCGGCTCTCGCTCTGGCCCTCGCCGACGACGAGTACTCCGCCATCTATATGGAGCCGGGTGACAGCGCCGATGGAGCCGACGTGCTGGCTGCGCTCGAAGTCGCAGATAACGCAGGTGTTCCGGCCATTTTTTCGAGCGATAACCTGGATGCCGCTGGGGCCGAACTACGGACCGCTCTGGGTGTTGATGCCGATGGAGACCAACCGGTAGCCCCATCGCTGACGGCTGCCAGTGGCCTCCTGGGACGTCTGGCCTTCGCGCAGCCCGAGGTGGTGTCGCCTGCGCTCAGCTTTGTGGCCGGACGATCGGACTTTGGTGACCGCCTGACGACGACCGACCCGAGCATCGCGCTGGCGCAATTCGGTGGTGACGCTCCCGGAACGGCAGCTGTCGCATTTGCCGAGCGGCGCCTGACCGTTGCTGGCTTCGCGCTGTCGTCGCTGGCCAGCGGCGACAACACTTCGATCTTCTTCAACAATCTACTCCGATTGACGACTTCGCTGGGCCCCGTCGCGCTCGTGCTTTCGGACAGCGATGCCCCATTTGAGTCACCGCTCTATACCGAAGCCGGGCGTGTCGGCTACCTGCCGGTCGTGGCAACCACTACAACGGAGGCCGTCCTGGGCCTTCAGGACGCACCTGCGGCTGTGCTGGTAGAGGATGCTACAGGTTCCCTCTGGAGCGAGACGGACGCCGACGCCTTCCTGTCGGGACTTCAGACACTGCCTTCGACAGCTCAGCTTCTTTACATGGGCACTGGGCTTTCGAACTCCACCGGTCTGGCTACCATTCTGGGAGTCACCATTGAGGGTGAGATTACCACCCCTACCGTTGTCTCGCAGGTGCGAAGCCATCTGGGGCGTTTGTTCTCTACGCCTGAGGCCACCCCGGCATCGCTTCCTGTTCGTGGCCCGGGGACCAATTCGCTCGTTCTCGCGGCTTCGGACGGGTACGTCGGCGCGCCCTTTGCCACCTGGAGTGACGGTTCGCCTGCCGGCCTGACCGTTCAGTCCGCGGACGGCTCACGGCCCGGCTGGACCAGCGTCAACGGCTTCAACGTGGCCACCTTTCTCGGGAGTGACGCGGACGGCGATCGGCTGGACGATCTGACGGAATTGATTCGCAATCAGCTGTCGGCGATGCTGAACCCACCTACCGTCCTGTTCATTTCAGACGGTGCCATCCCTGACTCGGTGCTCTATCGTGCCGCACTCTACACGGGTCTTCGTCCCTCGCCGGTC
The DNA here is from genome assembly GCA_018970625.1 of Myxococcales bacterium. The sequence goes on from JAGWVZ010000265.1 coordinate 1,717, forward strand.
CCGGTGAGCGACACCTCGGACGCCCTTGCGTCAGCCACCGGGAACGACCTTCAGGTCGTGATCGAGCTGGCGCAGTCCGTTGGAGCGTTCGACGAAGCAGGGCTCTCGGCGCTTTCGGCGTGGCAGTCTTCACGTCGCGGCATGGTCGCTTCGATCCCCGACCTGTCGGCTTCTCCTGCTCTCGCCTCCGCACTCGGCGCAGTCGTGTCACGCAACCTGCCGGCGGTGCAGCAGCTTGTTCCCGGAAGTGTTGCTCCCGACCAGATCTTCTTCACCCCCGTCGAGGTGCCTTATCCACTCCCGATGCAGGCCCCCGGTACTGAACCGGTTGACTACGGTGACGAGCTCACAGCGACGGCTGCAACAGGCGCGATTCGATGGCGCTCCAGCCTGGGTCCGATCGCGACCGTTTACGCCGCTGACGGCACTTCGCTCATCAATGCGTTCCGCGCGTCGCTCCTCGCCGAAAGCGATGACGACGGCGACGGCGTCAGTGATCGGGTGCAGTTGTTCGTGAATCAGCTCGTTCGCACGGGACGAGTACCCGTCGCGCTGGTGGACGCGCCCGAACGGTTCGAGGAGGGCACCTTCGTGAATCTGGACGCCTCGGCCAGCTACGACCCGTTTGGAGAGACGCTGACGTTCACCTGGGACTTCGATGCAGACGGCAGCTATGACGACGCTACGGGGGCGAACGTGCGTTTTGATGGCACCCGGGTGAACGGCGATGGGACCGAGTCGATACCCCTCTCTGTACGCGTCCGTAACGCATCCGGTCTGGTAGCCACGTACAGCTTCAGTATGATCGCGGACAATGTGGCACCCACGGTTGAGGCCGGGGCCGACCGCAATGTGAATCAGGGAACCCTCGCCAACTTCAACGTGAGCATCGCAGACGTTGTGGGCGATACCTTCCCCCGGGTCGAATGGGATTTCGGTGACGGCGAATCGGCGTTTGGCGAGTCAGTATCGCATCAGTATGACGTCGTTGGCGCCTACGTGGTCACCGTTACGGTTGAAGACTCGGATGGAGCGGTTGCAACCGATACCTTTACGGTAAATTATCTGAACGTGGCACCTTCGATTGAAATCGGAGCGTATCCACCGACCGATGAAGGTTCTGAAATCACGTTTACAGCGACAGGCTCGGACCCGGGCAACGACCCATTCGAGGTGCGCTGGACCTTTGGCGACGGCAACACGGCCACTGGAACGAGTGTCCGGCATGTCTTCCGCGACAATGGTTCGTTCACGGTCACAGCCACGGCGGTCGAGCTGGCAGATGTCGCAGTGACCCGCTCAGACTCCGCGCCGGTGCAGGTGCGCAATCTTCCACCGCGAATCGACAACGAGCCGCCCGTCGAAGCGACGGACGGCGAGGTCTATTCGTGGAGCGTGGCGGTGAGCGATGCCGGAGCCGATACCTTTACCTACCGCCTGACGACCGCCCCCGTGGGCATGACGGTAAGCGGCGGTGGTCAGGTGACCTGGACGCCGGGAAGTGATGGGTTCGGCAGCCGAAACGCGACGCTTGTCGTTCGGGACGATGATGGTGGTGAGGCTACCGTCTCGTGGACCATGGCGATCCTGTTCGACGACACCGATAACGGAGGGGCACCGGATAGCTGCGAAGCGAGCTTCGGCTATGACCCCGACGACGCGACCGACGATCAGTCTGACGATGACGGAGACGGCCTGACGCTGGAGCAGGAGTGCTTCCAGAATCGTGACCCTTCCTCGTTCAGCGGGCCGCCTGCACCCGAGCTGGTAGAACCCCTCGGCGGCGTCAGTGTCACGTTTGCTGCCTTCGATCTGGTGGCAACCAACGTGGATGACCCGGACGGAGACACCGTCACCTACGATTTCGAGCTCTACAGCGACGCGGAGCTCACGACGCTCGTCGTTGAAGCGTCAGGAGTCGCTGAGCGCGCCGGCGCACAGACCTACGTGGAGGTGGCAGAGCCTCTGACCGAGGATGCACGTTACTGGTGGCGTGCCCGCGGGGTGGGTGCTGACACCCCCGGTGCGTGGTCCGAAGTAGGCGAATTCATCTTTAACCTCGAGAATAGCCCTCCCGGTCGTGCGACCGCCAATGCGCCCGTAGGTGCGACCAACCAGCTGCGGCCAACGTTCCGGGTGCTGAATGCAGTCGACCCCGAAGGCGAAATCCTGACCTACACGATTCAGGTGTACGAAGGCACTGACCTGAATGTTGGCACAGCACTGGTGAATGTGACGGATATCGCCGAAGGTTCGGGAGGCATTACCGAGTTCGTCCCCGACATCGACTTCGCCGAGGACACCACCTACACGTGGCGGGTCCGTGCTACAGACACCGGACGCCCACGCCGAACAGGCCCCTTCGATATCGCCACTTTCCGCGTCGATCAGTCGAATGGCCCACCGACAACGCCCGAACCCTTCTCCCCGATCGACGATGCAGTGGTGCCTCTGGGTGAATCGGTGACGCTGGCATGGAATGCGAGCTCGGACCCCGACGACGACCCTATCCTGTACACCGTCTCCTGCGCTACCGATGAATCCTTTGAAAACATCGTCGCCGAAGCCGAGGTGCCGCAGCAGGTCGCGGTTCCCCGCCCGAGCGTCATTCTGCGGTTCGACCTTCAACCCGCCACGACCTACCATTGGCGCGTGCAGGCCGCTGATACCACGCAGGTGAGCGACTTTGCCTTCGCCCGCTTCGTGACGGATGAGGTGAACGTTGCTCCTCCCACTCCGGTGCTGATTTCTCCCGCCACCGCCGAGGAAGTCACAGTGCCTGAAGATGCACCCACGTTGACGTTCATTCTGGAGAACGTCGCCGATGAGAACGTCAACGACACCATCACGTACCACATTCAGGTCGCACAGCGCGCCGACATGCGCGACCTCGTCCTGAACGCAGACACGATCGCTGAAGGAGCCGACGGGCAAACCACCTACGATGGAACGCTGGACCTGCCGGATGGCTTCTCGGGACAGCTCTTCTGGCGGGCGCGTGCATTTGATGGCACGGCACGTTCTGCCTGGTCGCCCGTGACCGGCTTCAGTCTGGTCACGACCGAATCGACCGATTCCGATGCAGGCACGGATGGAAGTGGATTCGACGCCAGCCCCGACGCGATCGCGGACGGAGGAACAGCACAGGGCGGTGGAGGTGGCGACGACGGCGGTTGCACCGCAGCGCCCGGCTCGCCTTCCACAGGCTGGCTGCTCGTCGTTGGATTCACAGCCGTGGTGCTCGCGGGTCGTCGCCGCACCACGACTGGCGCTGCGTAACGCGAACTCTCCTGCGTCACTTTTGGCGCAGACGCTGGCGCCATTTTTCCTCGTTGCGCGGGCTTGCGAACCGCTCGGCGGTCGTTTAGTGTCGGGCGCCCCTTCGTACGAGTCGGTGCCAGCTGCATGTTGGCATGTTCTGGCCTGACAGGTACCCTCTCGGTTGCTGCATGAACGACAATCTGGATATTGAATCGCCTGTCCTCCCTCCCACATCGATGATTGCGATCGGTGTGCTGGACTTCGGAGACTACCAACGGCGTGTTTTGCCTCTACTCGAGCGGGCCAAGACTCCCGCGTCACGCGTACAGGCGGTACACGACCTGCGCGCGATCGCACAGACCATCAGTGACAAGGGTCGGCGCGAAGAGGCCATGACCCACATCGATCGTCTCGATGGCTCGTTGCAGAATAACCGGTGGAACCGAAACGCTGCAGGCCAGATCATTGAATCCATTTGCGTCCACCGCATCGCACGCATTTCGGACAGCCTGAACACCTTCCGAAACATCATGGAGTTCGTGTACCGGTGGGATGCTGATCACGCCGAGACAATCTACGTGTTTATGGCTCACCTGAGTGACCGAACGCTGGCCAGCGCGACCTCTGTCGAAGCGTGGCGAGTTGTCCTGGAGCCACACGAGGTCACGGCACCCGCC
>JAGWVZ010000266.1 GCA_018970625.1 Myxococcales bacterium
GGTGCTCGTAGGCTCAACGGAGTCGTATCAGGCGCTCTGCCGAAAATGCCACGCGAACGCTCGTGCCGAAGCTGACATGAAAGCTTCGCAGGGCGAAATCTCCTTTCAGGACCAAGGTGTGCCATGAGCGAACGCCCTGATTCCGCCTACCGCCATGCGCACTTTGTCACCAGTGAACTGAACCACCTCTATGGGCCAAACGTTCATATTCTGAGTGATCCTCTCGCGCTTACGCAGCTCGCAAGATTGTGCCAGCCATCGACTGAGCAGCCGCTGTTCAATCAGCTGATTGGGAGTTTGTATCTCCACCTGCTTCGCACCGTTATTAACGCAGAGCTGCCTAGACGAATCGAGAGAGTGGCCACGCGGATGGCGGCTTCGACACCACGAGCTGTGCTGGAAACCGAGTTTGTCGACCGCACCACGCGGCTCGTCGTGGTGGACATCGCAAGAGCGGGTATTCTTCCGTCGCAGGTCTGTTTTGACTTCTGCAATACCATCCTCGACCCGTCAGGCGTTCGATGTGACCATCTCATCATGTCCCGAACGACCAACGAGGCACAACAAGTCTCGGGTGCGCTGATTGCGGGCGGGAAAATCGGCGGTCCCATAGATGACAGGATCGTCCTGTTACCTGATCCGATGGGGGCTACCGGCACCAGCCTTGTTACCGCCATTAGCCACTACAAACAGCACCACCCTGCAGCCGCAAAGAAGTGGATCACGATGAACCTGATTGTCACCCCAGAGTTCATTCAAGCCATGCAGCGGGCCCATCCAGAGGTCATCATCTACGCTCTTCGACTGGACCGCGGAATGAGCCCACCCGACATCCTTGCCTCCACACCCGGCCAGTTTCCGGAGGCCGAGAGCGGACTGAACGATCATGACTACATCGTTCCCGGGGGCGGTGGCTTCGGGGAACTCATGAACAACGCCTTTGTTTGACCCTATTTCCGGACGTCTCTCCATGTCATGTACCGTCGCAGAAGCTCCCATCCGTCTCCTTTTGGACCAGCACACCATTCAGTCGCGTGTGGCTGAGCTGGGAGCTGAGATTTCACGTGATTACAACGGCTTGAACCCTGTTATTGTCGCGATCCTCAAAGGATCGATGCCCTTCTTTGTCGACCTTTCACGCGCCATTCAGACCCCGCATACATGGGATACGCTGCAGGTCTCTTCCTACCACGGGGGAACCTCATCCTCGGGCGTCGTAAAGTTCAACGCGGACCTCTCGGATGCGATCGAAGGGCGGCATGTGATTCTGGTCGAGGACATTGTCGATACAGGTCGCACCGTCAGCTACCTGCTGAACTCGCTTTCGACTCGCAACCCCGCCTCGATCAAGGTCGCCAGCCTGCTTGACAAACCATCACGCCGCGAAGTCCCTGTTCCTATCGACTATCTGGGCTTCACGATCCCCGACGAGTTCGTCATTGGCTATGGCCTCGATTACGGTCAGTTTTTTCGTAACCTGCCATTTGTCGGGGTACTGGAACAGGTTCCGTTGCTGCCCTTCTAGGTTAGGGCTGGAGCCTCGACGCCGAAAGACCGCATGTTAGCCAATGCTGGAGACGCTCCTCAACGCGCGCCTCGGGGAGGAACCAACGATTCAGCCCTCAAACCGGTCGGATTCGTGCGACCCACCCTTGAGACCAAATCATCAAGCCCGGCTCAACAACTGACGCAATTCCGTATACTTCCGAAGAAACGCATCGTGTTTGCCACGGAAACGCTCGGTGAACTCCCTGCTGAAAAGAGACTCCTGAGCCCGTTCTCTTGCTGATTCGAGAATCGCAAGCAGGTCACTGACGCTGCGCATCAGTCGAGACACGGGCGGCGTCGTGCCCGACAACAGTGTCACGCTCTGACCGGGCGTGCCCCATGCCTCGATATAGACAATCGCGACGTCCGGGTGCTGGCTCTGAATCGTCTCGACGACCATCTGTGAGGGAATGTCCGGCAGCTGGTCGCCAACGATCAACAATCCGCTCACTGCGTAACCGAATTTGTCCAGAATCTCACCGCCGGTCGCCAACGGAGCCTTGAACTCCAGCCCCAGCTGCTCACCCCGTTTGACAACTCCACGAACAAATTCCGGGTCGTGGTGGGCAATGTACGTTGGGGTATATGCCTTGATTCGGGCAGCCATCGTTGGGTCTTCGCTTGGGAGCGCCCTACGAATGATGTCCAGATGCTCCTTCTCGATGACGGTGAATGTCTGAAGTGCCAGGTCGGCGAACGCCATCGCGCCAGCCACGAGTGAAGGACTCGCTCCGCCTGATGGCAACGAGATGTCTCGACTGACGGAGGCCAACTGCTGCTGGAGCGAGGCGGACCGTTCTTCTGCCTGCGCCACCCGTTGTTGCAACTCGCGAAGGGCTGCACGCTCCAGATGACGTCGCTCAATCGCTGTACGAACGCTTTCCAGCACTTCGGTAGGAAGGAAAGGTTTCACGATAACATCGGATGCACCAGCCCGAAGGACCCCGAGTACCATCGAGAGTCCCACCTGGTCAGCCGTACAGATGATCGCGGTATCGGGACGCTGCTGACACAAAGTGCGAACGAACGACGGCGTATCGAAGTTGGGAAGCACGGCGTCCATCACCAGCGCAGCATAGGCACGCTGCTGCATCGCCAGCATCACACCCTCGGGCCCGAGCGCGGCCTGCACATCGTAACCCGCCCCAACGAACACGTTGGTCAACTGTTTCTCCGCTCCAGACTCGGGCTCAAGGAGCAGGATCGTGGGCTTCTGCATTTCTCCTACCAAGGCTTTGTGAACTCGTAGACGGTTGCGACGCTGCATCACGTTCGGTGGCCTGTCAAACTGTTCGCCTTCAGTTACGCTGGCTCTCCGTGACGCTACGCATGGCCATCGTGATCGCACTCGCTCTGGTTACATACGGCGAGAGACTACGCTTCAAGCCCGCTGCCTGATGAAAAGAAGCCAGGCATCAGAACGGTTGCCATTCTGGCGTTACAAGTTTCTTTCGATCCGTTGCGAACAGTGAAACGGACGACGCGGCGCGGAGACCCCGGCGCGCGTTCGGCTTACGAATGGTCGCCCCGGATACCCGGCAGCTTCCATCGGCTGCACTCAGTAGCGGGCATCGTGGAGCCAGAGCTGTTCGGACTTCAACGAACTCACCCTCTCAGGTGATGAGCCACTTTGACGGGCAGGGATTGGTGGCTAGCTTGTCGTGTGTGCCCCGGGTGTCCTTGTTCTGGGAACGACGGATGGCCTTGACGGTAGGGCACGAACCACCATGGTGACGCCTTATGCGCGACCCGTACAAGACCCTGGGTGTCTCTCGCAACACGTCCGAAGAAGACATCAAGAAGGCGTACCGTAAGTTGGCTCGACAATTCCACCCCGACGCCACCGGCGGCGATGCCAGAGCTGAAGAGCGCTTCAAAGATATTACAGAAGCTTACGCGGTATTGTCTGAACCAGAAAAAAAGGAACTCTACGACAAATACGGCGAAGAAGGCCTTCGGGAAGGGTTCGATCCTCGCGTATGGGAGGCCATGCGCAATCGGTCAGCCGGCGGTTTCGGAGGGCAGGGAGGGTTCGGAGGTTTCGGAGGGCAGGGAGGGTTCGGAGGTTCAGCTTTCGATCTGAACGATCTGTTTGGCGGCGGTCGAAGCACGAGCGGGGCCGGAGGTGATCTCTCGCTGACCATGGAGTGCGATTTCGCGAAGGCGGCGCGAGGGTTTCAGACGACGTTCACCTACCAACGAGATGTACGATGTACCGCTTGCGCCGGGCAAGGCCGCGCAGTCACGGGGGAGCCATGCAGGGCATGCATGGGGACGGGTCGTGCGAAACAGTCTGCACAGGTGACCGTGAATGTTCCTCCCGGCGCAGCCGATGGCGATGTGCTCCGACTCAAGGGGCGAGGTTCCGAATCCAGACGAACGGGTGCGCCTGCCGATTTGCTCCTCCGACTCACGGTTCTCGAACATCCAACGCTGCGTCGCGAAGGGAACGATCTGATTACCGGACTTTTTATCAGTCCGATCGACTCGCTTCTGGGTACCTCGGCAGAGGTGGAACTTCTGGATTCCACCGTCAAAGTGACCATTCCTCCCGGGATGGCAGGCGGCAAGCGGCTTCGACTCAGAGGGAAAGGCATCACACGCAAAGGCCAGACCGGCGATGCCTTTGTCGAAGTGCACGTTCAGGCGCTGAGTCAGCCACTTTCAGGGCGGGCGCTTGAGTTGGCACGTGCTCTCCGAGACGAGCTCGCCACCGGCTCCAGCTCTTCCAGATGAATCCTTCGCTGAATACACGACGCTGGTTAAGTGACAGCGGGAGACCCGCGAATGGCTGGGAGGCACTCGCAAAGGACGTGACGCACGAGGTGTTCTTTCACGCAGAGTCCATGGCGTATCTGAAACAATTCAAGCAAAGGGCACAGTATCTGCGTGAGCGGGATGCTCTCACGGCATTACGTCTGCGCCTGCCCGGCGTCCCCACGCTCCTTGATTCGAACGATGATCTCGGAATTCTGATCACGGCGGCCTGTCCGGGAGAGCCTGTTACACGAGCTGAACACATCGAGCATGCGGTGTGGTTCGCTGCCGGAAGCTGGTTGGCAGGGCTCCATCGACTGCCGATCGAAGGGCCATGGCTCAGTCCAGATGAAATGCCCCTCGCCGTGGCGATGCAACGCCGACGTAGCCAACTCCTGCAGGAAATGCGTCAGCTGCCGCACTCACTCGCCCACACTGGATTTTCTGACGCCCTGAACAAATGGACCTGGCCCACCACTTCATCCATCAGGGTTCCCTGCCATCGTGATTTTGAGCCGCGTAACTGGCTCTGGTCCGCATCTGACCGCACTCTCTGGGTTGTCGACTTTGAGCACCTCAGGCCTGATGCCCCTGCGGTGGACATGGCCAAGGTACTCGAGGTGTGCGGCTCCAACCTCCGCGAGAGCTGGAAACAGTTTCGGGACGGCTACATAAAATCCGCAGGCCACTGGCCCGCCGATGACGAGATTGACGCCGCATTCGTGTATCACGCCGCCCGCACGTGGATATGGGGTGAGCGTCATGACAACCGCGAGCTGACTCATCGTGGGCTCACGATGTTGGTTCAGCTGGACGTCTAGTCCGATTCAGGAAGGCGAAACGAAGACGCGTCTTGCGTCGGACAACTCCGCGCGACGACCTGCAGCGGATCGGGTTCCATGGCGAGACGTAACGGCGATGCGTCACCAGGCACTTCACCGAGCACTTCACCGCCGGTCGTGATGACCAGATCAAGGTCACGCCGCCCGTCCATGGTAGCCTGCGCCTGGAACAAGGAGCCGTCGGGAGATGTCGTCTGTATGCGAAAGCTACCGTTCCTATAGGCCCCCGGACCGAAGTAAGCACAGTAATCAGAGCAGAAATAAGGCTCTTCCCGGGTGTTACATGCACCATCGATACCAAAGAATTCGGCGTACCCGCCGACTTCAGGACCATAACGAAACAGGGTGATGCGAACTGCGTAAAAACGACTCTCGGTGAGCCCTTCTTCGGAGAGGTCTTCAACCCAGACAGTCTCGGAGCTCGACTGTGGATCGCAGGCGAGACTCAAGGCAGCG
>JAGWVZ010000267.1 GCA_018970625.1 Myxococcales bacterium
CACCTCTGCTTCGGCAGGGGTCACCGCCCAGTCAAAATGCGCCGTCGTTCCATTCAGGCCGGGCAGCGTCTCCAGCTGCGCCAGCAACGCCAGCTCCTCATCCGAACGTTCGGGCTTACGTGCCGGCACAATCAGGCCGGGACCTGATTTGCTGAACGCCGACCGGTTGTCGGCATCATAGTTCCAACGGTCGCCTGCCGGCTTGTCGCCATCCATCAGAATGCGGTGCTGTCGACGCACCACCCGATAGAAGTGCTCCATCAGGAAGAACGACCGACCATCTGCCCACTGCGCGAATTGTTGGCGGTTACACAGGAAATGACCGTCAGGGCGCACCTCATGCGCCACCTCGCGGCGTTCGCACAGCGCGGCCAGCTCGTCGTCGAGCCCGTGGCGACCCGTCTCCACCCAGATGACCTTCTTCGGTTTTTCCACCTCGACCAGCCGTCCGAAGGCCTGATCGAAAGCCGGCAGGGCGTCTGCGTCGTCGAAGCGCTGATACAGAACACGGACCCCGCGCTCGGCCAGCTCGCGCGCAAACGCCCGCATCGCCAGCAGAAACTGGGCCACCCGCGCCCTGTGATTTCCGTACCGCACGATCTCGTCGTGCACCTCGACCATGGCGACCGCGTCCTGCGCAGTGTCAAAGCCGTTGAACGCAGAGGACGCGCGATCGAGCGCGTCGCCAGGGATCAGGATCAGGTGTCGAATCGGGTGTAGCATGCAGACCAACAATGCTCCGCTGGCAGCAAAGGTGCGAAACAGGCGGTTCGAGGCCGGCTTTGGCGTCGTACAGATTCGGGGGTTGCGACCCGCGTCGGGTTCCGATAAACCGCGCGCGCACAGTGTTTCATCACCCTTTTTCGTGTGTCTGTCATGGGTCTGAGCGTCGGAATTGTCGGGTTGCCCAACGTAGGAAAGTCTACGATTTTCAATGCTTTGACGGCGGCAGGGGCAGAGAGCGCCAACTACCCGTTCTGTACGATCGACCCCAACGTAGGCGTGGTTCCCGTACCCGACCCGCGGCTGAAGCGCATTCAGAAGTACATTCCGACCGACAAGGTCATCCCGACGAGCGTCGATATCGTCGACATCGCCGGTCTGGTGCGCGGCGCCAGCAAGGGCGAAGGTCTGGGCAACAAGTTCCTGGCGAACATCCGTGAGACCGACGCCATTCTCATGGTGGTGCGCTGCTTCGATGATGAGAACATCGTGCACGTCGAAGGCTCGGTGAACCCGATGCGCGACATCGACACCATCGAACTTGAGCTCATTCTTGCCGACCTCGACAGCGTCGAGCGTCGCGCCAAGAAGGCGGCATCAGGTGCCAAATCGGGAAACAAGGAGCTCAAGGCCGAGTTTGAGCTGTGCGAGCGGCTCGCCGCACACATGGGCGACCAGAAGCCAGCCCGCTCCATGGCCATGAGTGACGATGACCGCGAGCTGGCGAAGTCGTTCAACCTCATGACCTTCAAGCCGATTCTGTATTGCTGCAACGTGGACGAAGGCGATCTGCCGAACGGAAACGCGTATTGCGATCTGGTGCGCGCACGCGCCGCCGCCGAAGGGGCTGGCGTCGTGATCGTGTGTGGCAAAATCGAAGAAGAGCTGTCCACGCTCGAGCCCGAAGAAAAAGCCGAGATGCTGTCGTCGTACGGCATGGAAGAGCCTGCACTGAACCAGCTGACTCGCGCCTGCTACAAGCTGCTGGGCCTGCAGTCGTATTTTACAGCGGGCATCAAGGAAATCCGGGCGTGGACCATCAAGGTCGGAGCCACCGGCCCGCAGGCTGCCGGCGTGATCCACACCGATTTCGAGCGCGGTTTTATTCGCGCCAACGTGTACACGCTCGCCGACCTCGAAGAGTTCCACACCGAGGCGGCCATCAAGCAGGCCGGACGTCTTCGCAGCGAAGGCAAAGAGTACATCGTGAAAGATGGCGATATCATGCACTTCCTGTTCAACGTCTGACGCAACGCAATGCGCCGCAACTCCGCACAATCGCTGCGCTTCTGACTCCTTTGCGCAGCGTTGCATCGCAACGCAACACAAACCGAGTGTGTACCCAGGTGGTACCGCTCCCGCCGACCCGGTTACTCTTCGGGGCAATGGTCCACTGAACGCTCCCCCCACGGAGCGAAAGACCATGACCACCCTCGGCACCCTCACCAGTCGGCAAACCGCCCTCCTCACCGCCATCATCGATTTCATGGTCGATAATGGTTACTGCCCCTGTTATCGCGAGCTGCAGGAGATGCTGGGCCTGAAGTCGAAGAACGGCGTTTCGGACCACATCAAGGTACTCGAGCAGAAGGGCTACCTGCGGGTCATCAAGGGCTGTGCCCGCGGCCTGGTCGTGCTCTACACCCCGGCCGGCGAACCCTTCCGCCACGTCTGGCAGGACCTCACCAACCTCGAGGCGGAGGTGAGCCATGCGTGACGTACTGTCCATCCACGCGCGCCACGGTGGTACCGCGGTCACCCTTTACGTCGCGGTGCATCAAGGCACCCGTATCTCTGCCAACCGGGCCGACATCGCGATCCTGCTCGACATCGCACCGTCGGTCGCTGACGCGCTGGTAAGCGAACTCGTCGCCGCAGGCCTCGTCGAAGTGGAGACCGACCATGACGGCCGCTGGCTGCGCATGAGCAGCCAGGAGGCCCAGGCATGAGCAGCACCGCCCGACTGCAGCACGGCTGGGTCGCCATCGACCGACAGGTCTGGAACCACCCAGCGTTCGCGCCCGAGCCATTCAGCGAGCGAGAGGCTTGGCTCTGGCTGATTTCCCACGCGGAGTACCGCACCGACGCCGACGTTCCGCGCGGCTGCCTGCAGGCCTCCTACCAGCAGCTGGCCGACGCGTGGCAATGGCCCACCCGAATGCGCGCTCGCCACTACCTGGAGCGATTGGCCAAGGACGGCATGGTCGTTCTCATGCGCGGTGTCATTCGCATCCGCGAGTACGACCAATATCAAAACACTGTGAGGTACGAAAACCCGGTTTCGCACAATGTGCGCACAGAACGCGCACAGCAGAATTCAAACAAATCAGAGGCTTGTGAGACGGTTGCGCACAATGTGCGCACAGAACCCGCACAAATCGCAATTCCCCCCCTGCACCCCCCCTATAAGGAAGTAACAAATAACAACAAACCAGTTCCCTCCCCCCCTACCCCCCGCAGGGGGGGGACCGCTGCAGAGGCGGAGGAAGGGGAGGTCGGGACCGACATCATCCCTGCCCCGCTGCTGGCTCGGCCGGTGGTCTGGCACGAGGGGGTGCTGGCGGTCTCGTTCCGCGTCTCGCCCGGCGAGGACCAGTGCAAAGAGCTCTGGGAATGCGGCCTGAAGTACTCCTACGAGGAGCGCTGCTGGCTGGGACCCTCGACCCGCATCGACCTGCCTCGACTGCAGCGCCTGCTGCCTGGCGTCGACCTCGCCCAGCACGAGCCGGTGCGGCGGCCACCTTCGTCGGTGCACGGCGCACAGCAGCGCCGCCCCTCGATACCCGGCCCGGAAATCTGGATGCAGACCCGGCGGCAAATGCGGGAGGCGATGGGCGACCACCTGCCGCCGTGGGTCGGCTGCATGGCGGCCGTCGACACCGGGACCGCCATCGAACTGGTCACCGACGACGAGGGTGCGGCCATCTGCTGGCCGCGTGTGTGCCAGGGTGTGGCGGAAGCCTTCGCCGGCCGGACGGTCCACGCGGTCTACGACCCTGCCCGACACGCGGACCTTGTGCGCCAGCGCACCGGAGGTACCCCATGACAGAGCAGGCGTGGGCACTCTCGCCCTTGATGACCTCGGCACGGACCGACACCGGCTGCGACGAATGGGCTACGCCCCTGGAGTTCATTCACGCGGTCGAGCAGAAGCTCAACCTGACGCTGCAGTTGGACGCCTGCTGCAGCGCAGGCAACGGCATCATCACCCGGCTCAACGCCGCCGGCGTGCGTCGCTGGGGCATCGAATGGGAGCACCCGCGCCTCGATGGCCTTCGCCACCCCTGGGCGAGCTACTGCCGTTCGGACTACCCAGACCGAGCAGGCGCCATCTGGTGCAATCCGCCCTACAGCGACTGCGATAGCTGGCTTCGCAAGGCACGCGCTGAGGGCCAGCACCGGCCCGTCGTCTGCCTCGTACCAGCACGCACCGACACGCGCTGGTGGACCGACCACGTGATGCGTCCGCGGCAGTACGAGCCAGACACCGCCCCCCATGCAGGGCGCCGCATCGGAGAGGCCGGGGCGGCACGCGTGCTCTTTGTGGTCGGTCGGCTGGCGTTCCTCCGTCCCGGGGGCAGAAGGCCAGGACCGGCCCCGTTCCCCTCAGCCCTCATCCTTTTCGCTCCATACGCGGACCTCGACCCGCGTGTGGAATCCTGGCGGTGGGAGACCACCACACAATCCACACTTCTCTGAGAACACACATGAGCATCGAGATTCGGAACAACGTGGCCCGTGTGGCCAAGATTGAGATTACCCGCGCCGGCAAGAGCGGTGCGTACCTGGCGCTGCAACTGCACATCGAGCTGACAGCGGTGCAGCTCAAGCAGTTCGTGGAAGGCCGTTACGCCGTCTCGGACCAGGCGGTCTACGGCGCGCTCTACGCGGAATGGGAACGGAAGTACCAGGAGGCAGAGCGGAACTGGCAGGACCGGACGAACGCCATCATGCACGAGTACAACCTCGCCTGTGAGGAGGCCGATGAACGAGGCAAGCCGCGGCCGTCGCCTCCGAAGCTGGCCAAATTCATCGGTCCGGCAGAGCCGGAGCAAATCAAGGCAAGCCGTCCATGCAAGAGCCTGAAGGAGTGGTACGTACACCTGCACGCTGAACTTGCGGACGAGGATCATCAGGTCCAGCGCGTGGAGTTGGGCGCGGCCACGAAGGGGACGCCGCGGTTGACCACCGAAGGGGCGCTTGCGCTACTCGAGCTGAAGCTCGACGAGCGCTACTGCGAACGCAGCGCGGACAAGGACGAGGTGTGGGAGTGGCTGCAGCTGGCAGGCCGGGAGTTTCGGGTGTTTGCTGCCCAGCTCACCATCGATGACGTGCTGGATGAGGAGGACAAAGGCGCCCTCGATTTGTTCGGTGAAACCATCGAGGCTGACGTGAAGGTGCTGGCGCTGCGCTCAGACGTTGGACAGGCCATTGCGGAAGCAGAAGCGGCTAAAGAGGCCGACTCGGAGCGCATCGGGAAGCTCATCGATCTCATCACCCGGCACATGACTGACTATCAGCTCCTCGAACGTCAGGACCCGGAGCTGTTTCATCGGTCGCTGGTCGAGGACATCGCGGCGAAGCGTGGGCTGCTCAAGGAGCAATCCGGCGTGCAGGGTTGGGTGGAGCTGGCCAACGACCTGGCGGCGATTGAGACGGGCAAACGGGGATTTCAGCCGGTGCGCGAGATGGCTGGCTTTCTGCTCCGTAGGGTAACGGCTGCCATTCTCAAGGAGGAAGCCGGAGAACTGGAACCCAAGGAGGCAGGTGCGGCAGTCGCCTCCGCGCTGGTGAATTTCATGATGCGTGCACACGAGGCCGGCGAGCTCGTGCCGGACGATGGGAGTCCATGG
>JAGWVZ010000268.1 GCA_018970625.1 Myxococcales bacterium
GTATCGGGATTGTCGAGTAGTGGAGATAACCACAGCAGATTGACACCCATCGACTGAAAATAGCCGTCTTCAATCGCTTCAATAACCCCCAGAAAATCACCGCCCTGATAATTTGCGATGGCAGGAACACGGTCCAGAGGGCGATTATCGGAGGGGTCGGCATTTCGGAACCGATCGGTAAAGACAAAATACATGGTGGCGTCCTGCCATACGAACGGTTCGTCCTCGACCCAGAGCGGCACAAAGATATCCTCTTCAACGCTGCGGCCTTCCGTGTCTGCTGCCGTCACCCGCACCGAGTATTTACCGGGACGCGTAATGCCTGTCTGCTCGACGATGATGCGCCCGGTGGCAACGTCAACCGCTGGTTCGACCGGTACGCCGCCGATCGTCGCCGCGAGCGAAGGCAAGCTGAGCACCGCTTCATCAAACGCCCGAACAAATTGCAGCTCGACCCGAACCGACTCAGCGTCAGATGCTGCCGCCACCACCTCGAGCAGGGGGCGCTGACAGTCGCCGACGATGAGGTTGCGATTCTCAAAATTCCCGTCCCAACGGGTATAGAAATCGACGGTAATGGAGTCCGGTATGGCGGTCCCACCCGAGAAATCCCATTCACCGTCCACAATGAACTTATGGGCGTACTCGCCGGGCGGGAGGTTCAGTTCAGCCGTCCAGACGCCATCGCGGTCGGGGTCGGACAGAGGGGTCGCGGTGGCGTTCCAGTCGTTGAACGAACCGGCAACAAACACCGTGCCGACCGAGCGCCCCGGGTTCATGGAGACCAGGGTGGTGCACCCGCGCACGGGATATGTCGAATCGGGCGAAACGTCAGACGGTACGACATCTTCGGTATCGGCCGACGCGCCAACATCGGCATCGCGATCGTCCGTTGGTGCGTCGCCGCTGGCGTCGGTCGCATCGTCACCCGAGACCGCATCCTGTAACACGTCCTGCTCATCCGCTACGGTGGCATCCCCCGTGTCTGAGAAAGCGTCGGCCATCGCCGTATCCGAGGCCGTGGCATCGCGGCCCGCATCTCGACCGAGCGCAACGCAGAGCGGTTCGGTGACGCAATCGGCGTCTTCGCAGTCTGTGACGCCATCGCGATCGTTATCGGCGCGGTCGATGCATCCCTGTGGTGCCTCGCGCTCGCTCTGAACGGTGTTGTCGGAGGCGTCGTCGGCGCACGCGACCAACCACACCATCAGCAGCCATGAGGAGACCGCGCAGGCAATCCGGGAGGGTGTATCAGACAAGAACGACATAGAGCGACCAGCCACAAGTCAGGTAACACGCGCGAGTCGAGCGAAGGTAACACAGGACCGCCCGAATGCCACCGCTGCGGCGCACAAAAAACACCGGAAGGCTTCTTCGCTCTGAATCTTCGATATCGTTGTGCAATGCGTCAACGTTGACACTTGCCACGGGGGTTCAGGGCAGATAGCGGCGGTTTCAAGAATCGACACCTCCCCTGACTTTATCTGTAAAAAACATGAAGCCACAGAACAGTGACCCCGCGGTTAGCCATCCGTTCAGAGAACTCGAGGCGGTCGCGATCGAACCGCCGCCGACTGATCAACAAAAACAGAGGCTTGCCCGATTTGCAACAGCGGGTGAAAAGCGTGGACGGTACCACCTTCCAGAATCGCTGGATTCCGGCAGCCCGGTCGGTTTTCGTCGTCGAATTTCGATGTCGCGGGCCGAGGTGCAGGCGTGCCTGCCGTTGTTGTCGATCGACCGACCGGTCGCTTTTGTTGCCGGAGCGGAAGTAACCGAGGGCGAATTGTTTGAAGAGTGTTCGCTGGGCGTGCTGACCGCTCGACAATCCACCAACTTTCGCGGACATCGGGACGTGATCCTTGGCCCTGACGATTCCGCGCGCATGGCGGCATTGCTCCGGCAGCTGAAGGGTCTGGAGGCGACACCTCTGGATGGTGCATCGCATACGCACGTCGTGTTCTGCCGCCCTTATCGCACGCCCTTTACGTTGCTGTTGACGTTTATTGGCCATAGCGCGCTGACCAGCCCGTGGACGGTCGCCGCTCGCGCCTGGCGCAAAAAATACCAGCACGCCGATGATATTCCGACCATTCGCTGGCTGATGCACGTACATCTGGGTGTTCTGGCCGATGCGATGGAACGTGCCACCGTGATCGCGTCGGGTGGAAAAAGGCGTGCCCAGACGTTCATGGTTCCTCTGTGTGGAAATCTGCGGCAGGAAAATCGCGCGATACTCCGCGAGATGGAGCTGCTGGCCGGGCTGACAGCGAGCGAGCGCGCTGCGGGCTGGCGGGTGGCGCTGGTAACGCAGGTGGGAACGGTCGCAGAAAAGGAGCAGATAAAGGCCAACCCGGAAACCCTGCGTAAATTCGGCGCCAATCTGCTCGCATTTCGCAGCGAACGTATCCAGCCGGGGGTGAACCAGGAAGACAAGGCACCCGAAGCCTACCAGCATCGCCAGAGCATGGATATTCCCGAAGAATTAACCGTTCAGGCGGGACGTGCCGCCTACAACGCGTTCGCGCATTTTACCGGTTGTGAGCGTGAGCGCGCGAAGTCGATTCTGTTGCTCGATCGCATTGACGTGCTGACGCCCAACGGAAAAGAGCGGATTCGCGAGGTGCGGGACATGCTCGATCATGTCACCGATCGCGTGGTGAATGGAATTCCGCTGTGGGCCGATCTGGCAACGGCGAAGAATCTTTCGTCCAATGCGGCACGGGGCAAGAAGGCATTCGCGCTCGCCGGACAGCGTATTTATATTGGTGGTTTATCAGGAAAGGCGTTGCGCGAAACCGGGATGGACATGGAGCTGGCCACGCGTGCCTTCGGCGCCGCCGCTGCACGCAGCGCGCTGGTGGCCGAGCTGATGGGGGTGATGGACCTGCCGGAGAGCTGTGATTTGCTTGCCGGAATCTGTCTGATGGCGGGACCAGTCAATCAGAACGATATCGGAAAATCTTTTTACGGACAGGCGGATCTATTGCACAAAACCTACCCCGATGAAGAGCCCACGTCACTGCTGGTCTGGACACTGAAGGCCAAGACAGTAGCTGACCCCATCGGCAATGAAGAGCAGCTCATGAACGCTGCGCGTAAAGGAGCGCTGGTGGACCTTCGCGCGGCCCCGCACGAGGTGGTGTCATTGCGTATTGGAGACTCGGTGCAGCCCATGCGACGGCTGGGCGTACGTGTGAATCAGGAGCGTGCCTTCGAGGATATCGG
The DNA here is from genome assembly GCA_018970625.1 of Myxococcales bacterium. Next base: position 3,229 of record JAGWVZ010000268.1, read on the forward strand.
TAATTTCGTAACGGACCCTGATGGCTTCGAGATTCCTGGCAACCGTGGCACGCGCTGGCCAGACTCGCTTCGCAATGCAAACCCCTTTTCAAACCAGCTGGCCAAATGAGCACCACGTTGTACTTCGAGAAGAAACCAGCGCTCGCCGGCCATTTGCTGAAGGCGCTTCTATCGACCAAATCCGGAAAAGACGCGTGGCCGTCTGAACTGACGGCGGAGGTTGCGCCGTCGACACCCGATGCAGCGTGGGTGGCGTCCTATCGGAAGATTTGCGGGTTTGCGCCGGACGACACGCTGCCGGCGACGATCCCGCAGGTGCTGGCCGTGCCCATGCACATCGCGATGCTGACGCACCCGACCTTTCCGCTGAAGCCCATGGGCATTGTGCATGTACGGCAGACCATTCAGGTCGTTCGGCCGATTCGCGTCGGCGAGGCGTTTTCACTCCGCAGCTCGTTGAGCGCCCCGCGTCAGGCCAAGCGCGGTCGTGAATTTGATTTGGCGACCGAAGCGCTGGTTGCAGGCGAGGTCGTCTGGCGGGGCATCACCACCATTCTGGCGCCCGAGCGTCAGGCAGGGTCTGAACAGTCTGCCATGAGAAAGGAGCGTGCAGATGAAACCCCGATGCGCATTCCCGGCGAGCGGTTATTGCAGTCGTCCTCATGGTCACTGTCGGAGTCGCTGGGGCGCGACTATACGCGCGTCGCTGGCGATTTTAATCCGATTCACCTGCACGCCTGGGCGGCTCGGCCATTTGGATTTAAAAAGGCCATTATTCACGGCATGTGGTTACTGGGGCGTACGCTCGCCGATTTGCAGGGGCGACTGCCGGATGGCCCCTACGAGGTCAGCATGGATTTTCGGCGCCCTGTCTCGCTGCCCGGTCGCGTGTTTCTGGTAGCCGAAAAGGTGAGCGATACCGAGATTGGATTTTCGGTGCGTAACCGCGAACAGACCCGGGAACACGTCAGCGGTTTTGTTCGTATCGGTGGCTGAGCGTCGCCGGCGTTACCAATCACGGCGATCGCGGATCACACGACGCCCTGTTGTGATTTCAAGCCACCCCGCGTGTTATCGATGGAGTCGGATGGTGACGAGGGTGCATGTGGTGTTCGGGGGTGCGGCTGAAGGTCGGGGGGGCGGTTGGGCGCAGGATTCAGCGTGCTTCGGGGTTCACGAGCGCGGGTAGTATCTGAGCCGAGGGGCCGAGAATGGTGCAGGAGGCGGACGAGGAGTGTGTGGTGGCCTCGGTGTTGATGACCACGACGCGGGCGCCGACGCGTCGCGCTTCATCGGCGAGACCCGCAGCTGGGTACACGACTCCGCTGGTGCCAACGACCAGCAGGAGGTCAGCTTTTCGGGCGGCTCGCGCGGCCGACTCCATGGCGCCGTCGGGCAGTTGTTCGCCGAACCACACCACGCCGGGTCGCATCAATCCGCCGCAGGCGCGGCAATGGGGCAGGGGCGGATCGAACTCGGGGTTTTCGGGGTGAATGCGGTCGTCCGGGGTGCGTGCGAAGGCGTCTTCGACGGCGCCGCAGCGGGTGCAGCGGTCGGCGAAGAGGTTGCCGTGCAGCTGATTGACGCCGACGGAGCCCGCTCGTGCGTGCAGGCCATCGACGTTCTGTGTGACGAGTGTGAAGTTGTTGCCGAGCCGCTGCTGCAGGGCGACGAGGGCGTGATGACCGGGGTTGGGCAGGCAGCGGCGCACGAGGTTCTGTCGCCAGCGGTACCATGCCCAGACGACGCGGGGATCGTGGTCAAAGGCGTCGGGCGTGGCGAGCTGCGTGGGATCCCAGGATCGCCAGAGTCCTTTGTCGCCGCGGAAGGTGGGCACGCCACTCTCGGCGCTCACGCCGGCTCCGGTGAGGACGACGATGCGTCGCGCGTCCTGAATCCACGGTCGTACCCGCGCGATGGTGTCTTCTGTCTGTTGCATGGCGTGCTCCCTGCCCTGTGATTTTGTTCGTCGCCCGCGCGAGGCTAGTCAGCGCGGCGGAAAACGCAACCGGGGCACGCCCAGGCCACCCAGCTGATTTCGACAGCCGGACGCCCATACGCCTGTCTAAACGTCGTACCGAATAATGCAATGTTAAGACGTGATCTCATCGTGCGCACCCGTTGAATCCGTTTTCTCGATTCGATATTCTTCGTTATCTGATTTCGTCTTGCAACACATCTGTCGCGGTGCAGCACCCGCGAACACAATGCCCTGGCTGTGGGTTGCCGCTGGGCGACGGCATGACACGAGGTTCTTTGCAGGGCGGCAGTAGAAAAAGATGTTGACGTGATTTTGCCTCGTGGTCTATACGGGCGCTCCC
>JAGWVZ010000269.1 GCA_018970625.1 Myxococcales bacterium
TCTGACCAACGGCCTGGCCATGGACTTTACGCGCGATTCTCTTCATGCGCTGGGGGTGGGGCACGCGCTGAACGAACAGGATTGGTCCACCCTTGGCACGTCGGGTGGGTATTTATCGGTATATCGGCAGCATGTTCAATTCACGTGGAAAAATGATGCTCGCATCGCGTGGCAATTACCCGCCCAGCTGTTGTCACACTCGCTCTCACTGATAACTGGCCCTCAGGATAATGTGCACGCGATACTTCGGCTGGCTGACGAGCACATCAATACGGCGATCGGCCTGATGTACCGGCTTGCGCTGTTGCAGCACGCCGCCGATGACATGCGCGTCGTCGACCGATTTTCGGCGTGGTCGTCCCTTCCCTGCCCCGACACGCGCCTGGCCATCGCCATTGCGAGCCGGCGGCCGCACGAGGTAGCGGCCATAGTCACCGAAGCGAAATCAAGCGGCAATAACTCCGGGAGCGACGAGAAAACCACACCCTTTCGCTCGAATATTCTGGTTGTCGCCGCAGCGACCCTTCTGGATGGTCTCGAGCCCGAAGACTTCAACTGGGCCGCGCAATGGCCGATGCCCTTCGGCGAAAACGCGCTCATGGTCGCGCTGAACCGAATACCCCGAGATATATGGCCCGATAAATGGGTGCAGGAATTATCGGAGATGAGTGAGGGGTTGGGGCGGTTTGTGCGGGGTGGGGCGTGAGGGGGCTATCAGGTGGGGGAGCTTGACGGTGGCAAGTCGCTTTGGCAGGAGAGCGGCGACCCATTGTGGGTTACATGCACAAAAGAGAGAAATCATGCCAATCACTTTGGATCTTGACGCAGGCACAGGCCAGGAGCCGATGTATCTGGTTGTCCAGCTCGGCCGAGGCTTTGCACGCCCGCCAATCCCACCGATTCATGCGACTGACCCACCCAGAGCCGTGGCGCAGCGCATTGGCGGCTACTGGCCCATGGGGCTGGACCGCGGTAGAAAAGCCGACCGTGTACAGACTGCTCTGGGCGCCAACAGACCTGTTTATGTAATCGCCACGTGGCAGGCAAAGGTCATTCGCGTCATGCAGATATCGTTGAACCCCAGCATGCCGATCGGGAACCCGGAAATCGATGTGCTGAAGGATTCCTTTGTGCCGCTGGCGAATCAGCCTGCCGTGTACCAGTGGCCCGGACAGGACGGCGCGGTGTGGGCGTGCCGTTACAAGAGCGCCGAGGTAGGAACCCGTACGCGCATTATGCTCGCGCCGACTAATGACGCGGCGTGGATTGGAGAGCGACTGTTGTGGGGAAATGAGGTTACGAATAGCTACTGGAACTATACGTATTCGACGGGGTTTGCGGCGCCGTCGGCCCTTTAAAAATACTCCATCGAAAAGCTGTTTAGGCCGATATCTCGCATTTTGTCCGGTATCGCACACGCTGGCCTCTGTTGCCGCACGCGTTTTGGCTACCTCCGGTAATTTCATCGTACCTGAACATAGTCTATTTTCCCTGGTCAGAAAGAGCGCTACAGCAGGTCACAGCGCTCGAACTACCTCAAAGAAATACCGACCCTACCCCAACCGCACCCTCCTCAACCTCAACGCATTACTCACCACAAATACCGACGACACGCTCATGGCGCCGGCCGCCAGCATGGGTGAGGGGGCCAGCCAGGGCGAAATTCCCGTCAATAACCCGGCGGCGGCGGGAATGAGGGCGATGTTGTAGCCAAAGGCCCACACCAGATTCCATCCGATGTTTCGCATGGTGGCGCGGGCGAGCAGAATGCCTTCGCGAATCGCGGCGACTCGGTCGTTCAGCAGCACGACGTCGCCGGCGTCCATGGCGATATCGCTGGCCGAGCCCATGGCGATGCCCACGTCGGCGGCGGCGAGCGCGGGCGCATCGTTCAGGCCGTCGCCGACAAACAAAACCTTTCGGCCCGCTGCGCGCAGGGCGTTCAACACATCTACTTTTCCACCCGGAAGCACGCGGGCGGTAAATCCGTCGGCGCCGGTCAGCGCTGCCACATGGCTCACCGCCTTTGCCGAATCTCCCGACAGAATCTCAACACGGCACCCCATGGCCTGAAGCGCCGACACCGTGGTAGCAGCCTCGGCCCGCAGCTCATCCGCAAAAAAGATCGCCGCCGCAAGCCGCAGCGGTGAACGATTACCAGGTGATTCGCCCACCTCGGCCGCGTTCACAAACTCAATGGCGGCATACACCACCGTGCCCGGTCCGTAGCGGCCGTCCCTTGTGGCGGCCGACGATTCCACCACCAACCCCGAACCAGACGAACCCTCACCCGCCGCCGCTCCAAACGCTTCGGCGTCCACACCCAGGTCTTGCAACCACTCGCGCGACCCAACACGCACGATATACGGCGGCGATGACGCGACCAGACCACGCCCGGGCAACACCTCGGTTCTGGTCATCGCACTCAGGGTCCATCCGTGCGCCCGCGCATGTGCCACCACCGCCCTGCCCAGCGTGTGTTCGGAACCCTGTTCGGCTGATGCGATCAGCGCCAGCGTTTGCTGCCTGCCCAGGTCCAGGCCGTGCTCAAACAGCGTGACATCAGAGACTTGCATGTGGCCGACGGTCAGCGTGCCGGTCTTGTCGAACACGACCGTGTCGACGCCGGCCAGGTTCTGAATGGCGGCGGCCTGCCGAAAAACCATGCCCGACTGCGCGGCGCGCGAGGTCGCGACGAAGAGGGAAATCGGCGTCGCCAGGCCCATCGCGCAGGGGCACGCGACCACCAGCACGGTGACCGCGTGATAGATCGCGTCGTACAGACCACCGACGAAGTACCAGCCCACAAAGGTCGCCAGCGCGACGAGCAACACGATGGGCACAAACACGGCGACCACCCGGTCCAGCTGCTGCTGAATGGGCGGGCGCGACGCCTGCGCGTGCTCGACCAGGCGAATCAGCTGCGCGAGCGTCGTGCTGCTGCCCACACGCATGGCGCGCACCTGCACCGGCGCACCAACATTCATGGTGCCGCCGGTCACCGTCTGACCCGGGGCGCGCGTCACGGGCATGGCCTCGCCAGTCAGCATGGATTCATCGACCGCGGTGGTCGTGTCGACGATCACGCCGTCCACCGGCATGCGCTCGCCCACGCGCACCAGCACACGGTCGCCGACGAGCAGATCGCGGGCGTCGACCTGACGCTGCTGGTCGCCGCGCAACAGCGTGACCTGTCGCGGACGCATGTCGAGAAGCCGCTGCACCGCGTCGCCGGCCCGGGCCCGCGCGCGCATTTCCAGCCATTTTCCGAACAAAACCAATGCGATAACCGACGCCGACGACTCCACAAAGCTCATCGTGTGCCAGCTGGGCACCAGCATCGCGAGCGTCGACCACCCCCACGCCACCGTGCTGCCCAGCACCACCAGCACGTTCATGTCGGCCGAGCCAGAGCGCAGCGCGTGCCAGGCCGAGCGGTAGAAGACACGACCGGGACCGAACTGCACCAGCGTTGCCGGAATCCAGATCGCCCATGAAATCCATGGGTTATGGTGCAGGTGCTGCCACGCGGGCACGAGCATCATCGCCATCGACACCACGACCACCGGCGCCGCCAGCAGCAGCGCGACCCGCATGTGGCGCGTCCATTGCTGCAGCTCGTGGGCCCGCGCCTGCGCCTGATTCTCCCGCAGCTCATCGGGCTCGGCCCCACGCACCAGCTCATAGCCGGCGTCGGTTAGCGCATCGGATAGCGCGGTAAAGGTGTCGTCGCCCGGATGAGCCGTAATTTCCAGTCTCTCAAGCGCCAGATTCACGACCGCAGCGTCAATTCCCGGAATTTTACGCGATACACGTTCTACGCGCGTGGCGCACACGGCGCAGGTCATGCCGCGAACGCCGAACGTGAAGGCGGCGGGTGGCGCGACATCGGCCGCGGTGGAGGTGTCGGGTTCAGTTGTCACGACCGTCGCACCAGCGGCCGGCGCAGACCAGCCCAGACCGCGCCTGAGCAACCGTCATCACACATGTTTATGCCAGAGCATCTCGCCATTGAACCACACCTGGTACAGCCGCTTGAGCGCCCAGTCGGGCACGGCGTCATCGCAGGCCGCGTCCAGCCCGGTCAGCTCGGCCAGAGCGGGCGGTCGCTGCACGAGCGTAGGCGCCAGCGGCACCAGCCGTGACACCTCTTCGTCGGTGCGAATACCGATGAACGCAAACTCCCAGCCGCGCCACTCAAAGCGCACCGTATGACCACCATCGCAGCAGTTCAGGCATTGCGACAGCCGCACGTGCATCGCGAGTGAATGCGACAGCACGCACGCCTTCGCACAGTCGCGCAGCTGCTCATCGGTATCGGCGCCGGCGGCTCTGCGCGACGGCCAGCGACACCGTTTACAAATCGCGAGGCGGAGTTCAGGGACCTGGCTCATGGCAGGGCGGTACCAGATTCGGGCAACGGACGATACTTCAGGGCTTGTGTCGCAACCCGGCTTTCACGGCCGAGCGCATGGCAGGGCGGCGGTGAATGCGGGCAACGGACGTTGCATTCAGGCGGTCATCGCAACGCCGTCAGGTGGCGGCCGCCGTCGATCGCGATGGTCTCGCCGGTGATCCAGCTGCTCTGGGGTGATGCGAGGGTCAGGATCAGCGCCGCGACCTCTTCGGGGGTGCCCACACGACCGAGCGGATGGGTGTCGGCTCCGCGCTTGAGGAACGCGTCGTAGGCTTCGTCGCCCATGCCGCTTCGGCGGTGCAACTCGGTGACGACGACGCCGGGGTTCACTGCGTTCACGCGAATGCCCTGGGGAGCCAACTCAATCGCCATGCTGCGGGTGAGCTGGTCAATGGCGGCCTTGGATACACAGTAGGCAGAGAGGTTGGGGAATGGACGAAGGCCGGCGACGCTGGAGACGTTGACGATGCTGGCGCCGCTGCCAACCTCTCGTAAGGATGGGAGAATCGCACGACTGAGCGCATAGACGCTGCGCACGTTCAGGTTCATGAGGAAGTCCCAGGCGTCCAGGCCCACGCTATCGACAGGCCCCGAGACAATGGCACCGGCGGCGTTGACGAGCACGGATGGAACACCCACCGCCCTGCGTACCTGCTCGACGAGCGTCTCGACCGGCTCGGCGCCAGTGAGATCGAAGAGCACAGGCACCACGACCTGACCTGCGGCCTTGCATTCCTGGGCAAGGGCCTGCAGACGCGCCTCGTCGCGCGCGACGGCGGCCACGTGGTAACCTGCCGCAGCAAAGGCACGCGCACACGCCAGCCCAATACCGCTGGAGGCGCCGGTAACAAGAACAACCTGAGACACGTTCTACCTCGGGAAATCAGAGAGGCGAGCGGCCATGGCGCCGCGTGTGCTCAAGGAATGGTTCATTCGGACTGGAACTTCAACCCCCGGCAAGCGACGTCGAACGCCGATGCCGCATATCGTACACAGGCACTGGGCTGCAGTGAGCGCCGGGGCTCCCGTCGTGAAGGAGCAGCGAGTCGGACGCTGTTTTGGCTGCGACTAGTGACCAGCGCCGTGGTCGTCGCCGTGCTCTTCGTCGGCGTGCTCGTC